>CAMJQX010000057.1 GCA_946408145.1 uncultured Clostridia bacterium | reverse complement strand
GCCGCCGCCGATGACCATGACCTTTTTCGGCGTCTCCGCGGGAGGCGGATAGTAGCCCTCGGGCATGGAATCGCTGTAGGCCCGGAAGTAGGCGGCGTTGACGCGGCAGTGCTCCATGTTGCAGCGGTCGAACGGGGTGTCGAAGAAGCAGTGCAGGCAGCGCGTGCAGGGGGCGATCTCGTCGATGCGGCCCTCGCGCAGCTTGTTGACATACTCGGGATCGACGCACAGCGGCCGGTTCATCATCAGGAAATCGACCTTGCCGTCCTCGATGGCTGCGTTGAACAGATCGGGCGCGAGAGCGGGATCGTTATAGGTGGCGCAGCCGACGGGGATGCTGACCGCCGCCTTGATCTTCGCCGCGATGTCGAGCGTCAGGCCAACGCCGGAGTTGTTGCCGCGGATCAGGCCCTGGAACTGCTTGTCGAAGTCGAGGCGGGTGCCGAGACTGTTGTAGCCCTCCAGACCGCGGGCGGCGAAGTACAGGTCGCCGGCGAACTGGGTGATGTGCTCGTAGCAGGGGCCGATACGGATGTGCAGGCTGTCCGCGCCGGCGGCCTCCAGCTCCCTGGCGATGGCGGCGGCCTCTTCGACGGTGTTGAAGCCGTCGTTCTGGCCCACCATCTTGTCGTTTTCCTCGACGCCGTTGATCAGGCACTGCACGACGAAGTCCTTCTTTTACAGATATTTCGTGTCCTCCGGCGGGAGATATTCCTTTTCCGGCATGCGGTAAGTCTGTGTGCCGCGGCGCTCTGCCTCCATGCAGTCCTGCACGAAGTTGATGAATTCCTCAACCAGGTCCGACTTTCGGACACTGCGCGACCAGACCAGTGCATACTCGATCTGCCGCGCGCTCTCGGTGATGACCTTCTTCACGACCAGCTCGTTCTCATTATAGGTGGTCATCGGATAGATGCAGATCCCTGCGTTCTGCTCGGCGAGCGCAACGGCGTCGATATAGTTGGACAGGTCTCCCGCAATGACGGGCTCCTCGCCCAGTTCGCCGAACCACGCACGGATCGAATCTGCCCGGTAGCGGCGGTTCGGAATGAACAGCGGCTGCCCGACCAGCTTCTTCAGCGGGAGGAAGGAATCCTCCTCACCGGCCAGATGATGATCCTTTGACATCATCGCCACCCACGGCTCGCGCCCGACGGAGAAGCCCTCGAGCAGCTCCGGGCTATAAGGCGCGGCAACCAGCGCGAGATCGGCAAGGCCGTGGTGCAGGCGCTCGATCACCTCGTCGCCGCTGCCGTTCCAGAGATGCACGGCCACATGGGGAAACTCCGAACGGAAGCCCGCGATCCACCGCGCCAGCAGATATGGCGCCCGCCCCTCGACCAGGCTGATGTTGAGGTCGCCGGAGAGGCCGTCCATCGAGCGGATCTCCTGCTGCGTTTGCTCGGAGAGCTCCAGAAGCTGCCTGGCGCGGCGATACAGGAGCGATCCGGCCTCGGTCATGGTCAGATGGCGCTTGCCGCGGATAAAGAGCTGCACGCCGAGCTCTTCCTCCAGCCCCTTGATCTGGCTTGACAGCGGCGGCTGGCTCATGTTCAGGCGCTCCGCCGCGCGCGTGATGTTCAGCTCCTCAGCCACGACCGTGAAATAATGAAGAGATCGCAGATCCATTCTTCAGCCCTCCTTCGTTTACGATACATATATGACTATACAGGAAGCGGCGCCCGGTTGCAAGCATCAGGTCCCGCTCGCGCCGTAGTTTGAGAGCACGCGGGCCGAGGGATCGTCCACCCGGCAGCCCTCCCAGTCCGGGTTCGGCATCCAGAAGTCTGCGATCATCTCCGCCTGACCGGGATAGTGCTTTTCAAAGATGTCCCGGTACAGCAGGCTCTCCTTCGTAAAGGGCGGGCGGTAAGCATAGCGCGCGCGGCCCTTACGGAAGGCCTCGTCGCTGTAGATGCTCTCGGCGTAAGCCTTGAGATCGTCCACCATCGAGTGGCCGACCGCGTCGGAGAAGGCGGCCTTCTGCCGCCAGAGGATCTCATCCGGCAGGATGGAATCCTTTTCAAAGGCATGCCGCAGCAGATACTTGCCCATGCCGTAGGAGTTGAGCTTGAGGCGCGGGTCGATCTGCATCACATAGCGCACGAAATCGAGATCGCCGAAGGGGACGCGCGCCTCGAGGGAGTTGACGGAGATGCAGCGGTCCGCCCGCAGCACGTCGTACATGTGCAGCTCGTCGATGCGCTTTTTGCTCTCGAGCTGAAAAGCCTGCGCGGAGGGGGCGAAATCCGTGTATTTGTAGCCGAAGAGCTCGTCGGAGATCTCTCCCGTGAGCAGGACGCGCACGTCTGTCGTCTCGTGGATGGCCTTGCAGCAGAGGTACATGCCGAGGCTGGCGCGGATCGTCGTGATGTCCCAGGTGCCCAGCAGGCGGATCACCTCGTCGAGCGCTGCGAGCACATCCTCGCGCGTCATGGAAAAGGCCGTATGCTCTGCGCCGATGTAGTCCGCGGCGATCTGCGCGTACTTGAGGTCGATCGGGTCGAGATCCATGCCGATGGCGAAGGTCCGGATCCTGCGGCCGAGCAGCTTCGACGAGATGGCGCATACGAGGCTTGAATCCAGGCCGCCGGAGAGCAGGAAGCCCAGCGGCGCGTCCGCGTCGAGCCGTTTCTCCACGCCCGCGATCAGCTTTTCGCGGATCTTTGCGCAGACGGTCTCGAGATCGTCGGGCAAATAGTGTTCCACTGCGGTCAGATCGGCATAGCGTACGAAACGTGTGCCGTCGTAATAGTGCCCCGGCGGAAAGGGGAGGATCTTTTTGCACAGGCCGGCGAGGTTCTGCGCCTCGCTGGCAAAGGCGATCGCACCGTCGTCGAAATAGCCGTAGTACAGCGGCCGGATGCCGATGGGGTCGCGCGCGGCGATCAGGACGTCCCTCTCGCCGTCGTAGAGGATCAGGGCGAATTCCGCATCGAGACGCGCAAACATTCCGAGGCCGTATTCCTCATAGAGCGGGAGCAGCAGCTCGCAGTCCGATCCGCTGACGAAGGAACAGCCCTTCCGCTCCAGCTCCCGCCGCTGCGTCCGCCAGCCGTAGAGCTCGCCGTTGCAGACGACTTTGTTTTTTCCCAGCGAGAAGGGCTGCATGCCCTCGTCATGCAGGCCCATGATCGCCAGACGGTGGAAGCAGAGCAGCCCGCAGCCCGCCGCCTCGATGCGCGTGTCGTCCGGCCCGCGCGACTTTGTCCGGTCAAAAAACGGCCGGATCTCCTCCGCGGTATAGCGCGGGGAGAGAAACCCCATCACACAACACATGAAAAATGCACCTCCGGTTTTATTCGCAGCCTGTCCTTTTCCAAAAGGACGGACAGCTGCGCATCCGTGGTGCCACCTTTTTTACCGCCGAAGCGGTCACTCGTCGGGGTCGAAGAACCCTCTGTCCCGATAACGCGAGACCCGCGTCGCCCCTACTGGCCCGGCAAGGGCTTTCGGTTTGCGGCTCCGGAGTGTTCCCGTCCAAAGGCGCCCGTGCCGGGCTTCCACCAACCCCGGCTCGCTGTGACGGCATTCCTCTGCGGCCTGTCTCCATCAAAGCTTTTATTGTCTGTTGATGAAGAGAGCATAGCACAGTCGCCGAAAAAAGAATAATATCGAAGACTTTGGCATTACCATACGAAAAAAATATGATAAGACGTCCTCCATCGTCTGCGTCGTTGAAGCCGCCCCGCATCCGTGCTACAATCATTTCCATGAAAGAGAGGCAAGGAGGTTGTCGCCATGTGCGGGATCGTCGGATATACGGGGCGGGAACAGGCCGGTCCCATCCTGCTTGACGGGCTGGAGCACCTGGAATACCGCGGCTACGACTCGGCCGGGATCGCGGTGCTTTCGCCGGAGAAGGGGCTGCAGGTGCGCAAGGCCAAGGGCCGGCTGAAGGTGCTGGCTGCGCTGACGGACGGCGGGAAGAGCCTCGAAGGCATGATCGGCGTGGGCCACACGCGCTGGGCTACGCACGGCGAACCGAACGACATCAATTCGCACCCGCATTTGAGTGAGGACGAGCGCATCGCCGTCGTGCACAACGGCATCATCGAAAACTATGTGGAGCTGAAAAGCTTTCTCATTTCCACCGGTGTGCATTTCCGCTCGGAGACCGACACCGAGGTCGTCGCGCAGCTGCTGGGCTACTATTACCGCCGCTGCGGCAACATCCTCGACGCGGTCTACCGCGTGCTCGACCGTATCGAAGGCGCCTACGCGCTCGGTATCCTCTGCGCCGACCTGCCGGACAGCTTCATCGCCGCGCGCAAGGACGCGCCGCTGCTGCTGGGCTATGGCGAGGGCTGCAGCTTCATCGCCTCCGACGTGACCGCCATCATCAAGCACACGCGGGACGTGGCCTACATGGAGGACGGCGAGGTCGCCGTCGTCAGCCCGGATAAGATCACCGTCTACAACGCGCTCGGCGCCGAAGTGGAAAAGGAGCATCACACGGTCGACTGGGACGTCAGCGATGCGGAGAAGGGCGGCTACGCGCACTTCATGTTCAAGGAGATCATGGAACAGCCCGAGGCTATCCGCAAGACGATCTCCCCGCGCATCCGCGATCACCGCATCGTCTTTGACGAACTCAAAATGAGCGCAGACGAGCTGCGCGCCATCAACAAGCTCTATATCGTCGCCTGCGGCTCGAGCTACCACGTGGGCATGGTCGGCAAGTACAACCTCGAACGCCTGCTGCGGATGCAGGTCGATATCGCGCTGGCCTCGGAATTCCGCTATTCTGACCCGCTGGTCGACGACAGGACCCTCGTTATCGTCATCAGCCAGTCGGGGGAGACGCTCGACACGATGGCGGCGCTGCGCAAGGCCAAAAGCCTCGGCGCACGCATCCTCTCGATCGTGAACGTCGTCGGCAGCTCGATCGCCCGCGAGAGCGACGACGTCCTCTATACCTGGGCGGGGCCGGAGATCGCGGTCGCAACCACGAAGGCGTACAGCACCCAGCTCGTACTGCTGGACATGTTCGGGATCTATCTGGCAGAGTTTTTCGGAAAGCTCCCTCATTTCCTGTATGACGAACTGATCGGCGAGCTGATGGCGCTGCCGTACAAAATGGAGCGTATGCTTGAAGACACCGAACAGATCAAGTATCTCGCTTCCCGCTCGTTCAACCGCGATTCGATCTTCTTCATCGGCCGCAATCTCGACTACGCGCTCGGCCTCGAGGGCAGCCTGAAGCTCAAGGAGATCTCCTACGTCCACTGCGAGGCCTACGCGGCGGGCGAGCTCAAGCACGGCACGATCTCGCTGATCGTGGAGGGGACGCTGGTGGTGGCGCTGTGCACCTACAAGGCGCTGTTCGACAAGAGCGTTTCCAACATCGTTGAAGTCAAGTCCCGCGGCGCGGACGTGATCGCCCTGACGGACGAGAGCTTGAAGGAGACGCTTTCCAAGACAGTCTCAAACATCCTCACGATCCCGGACACGCATCCGATCTTCGCGCCTTCTCTCGGCGTGGTGCCGCTGCAGGTCTTCGCCTACTACGTCGCGCTGCAGCGCGGCTGCGACATCGACAAGCCGCGCAACCTGGCCAAGAGCGTCACCGTGGAATGACAAGGGCGAAGCATACTTTTTTTGTATCATACCTCAAAGAAAGATCATATTTCCCTGTTTTGCTTTTCCGTGCTATCCTGCTGGCTGAGAGAAGCAATGCACTCACGCTTTATGGGCTGCCGTATGACAAACAGATACGGCAGTCCGCTCATTTTTGGAGGAGGGATAAAAATGAGTTCCGTACCGGAATTGTTCGGAAGTATGGTCTTTGACGACAAGGCCATGCGCGCAAGACTGTCGGCGGAGGTCTACGAGAGCCTGCGCGAGACGATCCGAAAGGGGAAAAAGCTTGATCTGTCGGTCGCCAACGCGGTAGCGGACGCGATGGGCGCCTGGGCCGCGGAAAAGGGTGCGACGCACTTTACCCACTGGTTCCAGCCGCTCACCGGCATCACGGCCGAGAAGCACGAGGGCTTTCTCGCGCCCGCGCCGGACAGCCATGTGCTCATGAAATTCTCCGGCAATGCGCTGATTCAGGGCGAGCCGGACGCCTCGTCATTCCCTTCCGGCGGCCTGCGGGCCACCTTCGAGGCGCGCGGCTACACGGCCTGGGATCCGACCTCCTACGCTTTCATCAAGGAAAAGACGCTCTGCATCCCGACGGCCTTCTGCTCTTACGGCGGCGAGGCGCTGGACAAGAAGACGCCGCTGCTGCGCTCGATGGAGGCGCTGAACACTCAGGCGCTGCGCATTCTGCGGCTGTTCGGAAACAAAGACGTACAGCGCGTCGTCACGAATGTCGGGCCGGAGCAGGAGTATTTTCTGGTTGACCGGGACATGTACCTCAAGCGCAAAGATCTGATCTATACCGGCCGCACGCTCTTCGGCGCCAGACCACCGAAGGGGCAGGAGCTGGAGGATCACTACTTCGGTGCGATCAAGCCCCGCGTAAAAGCATTCATGGAAGAGCTGGATGAGGAGCTTTGGAAGCTTGGCGTCATGGCCAAGACCGAGCATAACGAGGTCGCGCCGGGCCAGCATGAGCTCGCGCCCATCTTCACGGTCGCGAATGTGGCCTCCGACCACAACCAGCTGACAATGGAGATCATGAAAAAGGTCGCGCGGCGCCACGGCATGGTCTGTCTGCTGCACGAAAAGCCCTTTGCGGGTGTCAACGGCAGCGGCAAGCACAACAACTGGTCCATGTCCACCGATACGGGCGTAAACCTGCTCTCTCCGGGTGAGACGCCTTATGCCAACGCCCAGTTCCTGCTCTTCCTGGTGGCTGTGCTCAAGGCGGTGGACGAGTATCAGGGTCTGCTGCGCCTGAGCGTGGCCTCGGCCGGGAACGACCACCGCCTCGGCGCGAATGAGGCGCCGCCCGCCGTGATCTCGGTCTTCCTCGGCGACGAGCTGAGCGCGGTGCTGGAAGCCATCGAAACGGAAAGCCCCTATGCCGGGACAGAAAAGCGCCGCCTGCGTCTGGGCGCCGACGTGCTCCCCCGCTTCAACCGCGACACCACAGACCGCAACCGCACCTCACCCTTCGCCTTTACCGGCAACAAGTTCGAGTTCCGCATGGTCGGCTCGAGCGATTCGATCTCCTGCGCGAACATCATGATCAACGCGGCCGTGGCGGAGGCGCTGCGGCAGTTCGCTGACCGGCTGGAGAGCGCGGAGACGGATTTCGACACGGCGCTCCACGAGCTGATCCGCGAGGCGATCTGCAAACATAAGCGCATCGTCTTTAACGGCAACGGCTACGACGAAGCCTGGATCCGGGAGGCGACGGAAAAGCGCGGTTTGCTGAACCTGCGCACGACGCCGGACGCGCTGCAGATGGTGCTGGTGCCGGAGAATGTGGAAATGCTCGTGCGGCACGGGGTCTTTTCCGAGGCTGAGATCCGCTCGCGCTATGAGATCACGCTGGAGAACTATGTGCGAACCGTGCGCATCGAGGCGCTGACCATGGTCGACATGGTGCGGCGGGAGATCCTGCCGGCGCTGATGCGCTATCGCGGCGATATTGCCGCCTCCCTCGGCGCGGCGAAGCAGGTCGCCCCCGCGCTGCCCTGCAGGGCCGAGAGCAAGCTGGTCGCGCAGCTGTCGAGCCTGATCGACGGGATCGACGAGGCCGTAGAGGCGCTTGGAGCCTGCCTGGCGGGGCTCGACGGCGATGTGACTGCGGAAGCTTTCTATATCAAAGACAGGGTGATCGAGCGTATGACGGCGCTGCGCAAGCTCTGCGACGAGGCCGAGACCGTCACCGCGGCGGCATACTGGCCCTTCCCGACCTATGGCGAGCTGCTCTTCGGCGTATAATTCGACATAAAAGATCTTTCTGCCGGGCGGCAGAAAATGACAAAAGACAAAAAACGTGAGGCGAATTCGTGCGGGAACAGCGAATTCGCCTCGCTTTTTTTCGATCCTTTCGCCATCCGATGCTCATTACAGTCGCTGCTGCAGCCGAAAAAGACGCTTTTGCCGTTTGAGACGGCGTCGACATCCGAAAAGGAAAGCCCCGCTCCTGTCAGCGCAAGAGCGGGGCTCAGCCGTCGGTCTGAATTATCAAGCTGGTCATCGGCACCTCTCAGCCTCTGCCGTGGATAAACGTGACATACAACTCTTCCAGCATCTTGGACAGCTTTTTCATGATCGGATCCTTCTTTCAAAAAGTATTTGTCCCTTTCCCCTGGGACGATTGTATCTTAGCACAGGATTTTGAAAAAAGGAAATACATATCATAGACGAAGAATGATATGAAAAAGCTATGACGACTCGCTTGTGTTCCACGGCGGCAGGTATTTGAAGGCGATGTCGCTGCGTATGCGCTTGGCGCCGCGGGTCTGGTCATGAATTAAAGACAAAACAGCGCAGGATGTGCTGTGTTCGAGTGACCATATACCCTAAGGGACGAGTCAAGAGACAAAACAAGATTTGTAGATATTTTATCCGTGCCGTGAGCGACGCCGAGTTTCCGAGTCAGCTTTTCGTCATCACAGATATCTTCACGCCCCGCAAAACAGAATCTATCACAGCAAGGTGTTGATCACAGCCATATAAAGATGCTCTTTCAAAACTGTTCTTTGATAGGGAACACAGAAAAGGCACCATAAGCATGATAATCATACTTATGGTGCCATCACTGTGGCGGAGGGTTAGGGATTTGAACCCTAGCACCGGAGTTACCGGCCTACGAGATT
>CAMJQX010000056.1 GCA_946408145.1 uncultured Clostridia bacterium | reverse complement strand
CCGAGGCCGCGGCGAAGACCTGCCCGCCGGGGCACATGCAGAAGGTGTAGGCGCTCGTCCCGTCCGGCAGCCGCACGTTCAGCGAATAATCCGCCGCGGGCAGAGCCCCGCGCGCACGCCCGTACTGGGCGAGATCGACGGCCTCCTGCCGGTGCTCGATGCGCACGCCCATCGAGAAGGGCTTGGGCTCCATGGGGATGCCGGCCGCGTGCAGCATCTCAAAGGTGTCGCGCGCGGAGTGGCCGATCGCGAGGATCAGCGCGGCGCAGGGGAGCGTCTCGCCGTGATTGACCTCGACGCCTGTGAGTACGCCGTTTTCGGCCCTGAGCCCGGTGAGCTTCGCGCCGAAGCGCACTTCGCCGCCGAGCGAGACGATCTCCCGCCGGAAGGCCTGCACCACGTCCACGAGGATGTCGGTGCCGATGTGGGGCTTTGCGTCCCAGCGGACGCTCTCGGGCGCGCCGTGGGCGGCGAACTGCTCGAGCACCCAGTGCAGGCGCGGATCGTGCGTGCCGGTGTTGAGCTTCCCGTCCGAGAAGGTGCCGGCGCCGCCCTCGCCGAACTGCACATTGTTTTCCGGATCGAGCGGGCCGCCCGCGCGGAAGGCCTCCACCGCGGCGAGGCGGGTCGGCGCGTCCTGTCCGCGCTCGAGCACGATCGGCCGCGCGCCGGCCTTCGCCAGCACCAGGGCGGCGAACATGCCCGCCGGGCCGAAGCCCGCCACGACCGGGCGCGAGGCCGCCTCGACGCGCGGGATCTCGTAGACGGGCGGCGCATAGTCCGACACGTCCCGGTCCCGAACGCGCAGCGGCCCGCGGATCTCCGCGGCGACGGCGCAGACATAGTGCAGATCGTCCTTTTTCCGGGCGTCGAGCGATTTTTTGACCAGCCGCCAGTCTGTGATGCGCTCCGGCGCGATCCGGAGTTTTTTCGCGGCCCGGAGCGGCAGCGCCTCGACCGGCTCCTCCGGATCCAGGCGAAGATTGCGGATCAGGATCATCTTCCCAGCCTCCCCGCAAGCCTGCCGCTGGCCCAGGCCCACTGCAGGTTGTAGCCGCCGCAGTCGCCGTCGACGTCCAACAGCTCCCCACAGACGAAGAGGCCCGGCATGAACCAGCTCTCCAGCGTCTCTGGGTTGAAGCCCGCCGTACGGATACCGCCGGCGGTGACCTGCGCGTTGTCGAAGCCCTCGGTGCCGCGCACGGGCAGCGTGAAGTCGGTGCAGGCGCGCGCCGCGCGGGAGAGCTCCCTGTCCGTCAGGCTGCCGAGGGGCCGCGCCGCCTCAAGGGCGGCATATTTGACGAGCATGCGGCCGAGCCGGTTGTGGAGCATGCCGGTGAAGAGCTCGGAGGCGGGCTGCTCGGGGAAGATCTCACGCCTTGCCACGAGCAGCGCAAAAGCGTCCGCCCCATCCGGCAGGAAATCCGCGTGCAGCGTCAGCCCCTCGCCGCCCGCGGCGGCGGCGCGGGAGAGGTCGAAGGCCGCCGGACCCGAGACGCCGGTCTCGGTGAACTGCAGCTCGCCGCGGCTCTCGCCCAGAAGGCTCTCGCCCGCGAACAGGCGGACGGCCGCCTGCGCCCGCACGCCCTTGAGCGCGCGGGGGTAGTCCGGCGCGGTCAGGATCTGCACGAGCGAGGGGCGCAGGGCCGTGCGCTTGTGGCCGAGGGGCTTGAGGAGCTCATAGCCGTCGGACACGCCGCCGAGCTTCGCCCCCGCGGCCCCGCCGCAGGCGACGATCAGGAAGTCCGCGCCGATGCTCCCCTCGTCGGTGACGACGCTGTAGCCCGCGTCCTGCCGCAGGATCCGGCGGGCCGGACAGGCGCAGCGCAGCTCGACACGCGCCTTCTCCAGCGCGAAGCGCAGCACGTCAAGCACCGAATTGGCGGAGTTCGAGAGGGGATAGACCCGCCCGCCGTACTCCTCCTCGGTCAGAAGCCCCAGCTTGCCGAAATAATCCAGCGTGTCCCGCGGCGGGAACTTCGCCAGCGCGCTCGCGGCGAAGTCCGCCTGCTCGCCGTGGTAATGATCGGGCGCGGCGCCGGTGTTGCTCAGGTTGCAGCGGCCGTTGCCGGTGGCCAGCAGCTTGCGCCCGATGCGCTGCTGGCGCTCGAGCAGGATCACGCGGTTTTCGCGGTTTTCCGCGGCGGTCAGCGCGGCCATGATGCCGGAGGCCCCGCCGCCGATGACGACGACTGTGTTCATAGTGCTTTCCTCCCGCCCCGAAGGGGGCCGGTGCTTTTTTCCCTTTTTCAGCATCAGTATACCAACAGTTCTTAAAAATGGCAACGCCGCGTTGACAGCATTCCCTCTTGTGCGGTATAATAACCTGATTTTCTATGCACATCGGGAGACAAGCATGTCTTTTTCACCTTTTCAGAAAGCTATGACCGCCTGCCTGCTGCTGGCCGCGCTCCTGCTGAGCGCCTGCGGGGCCGCGGCGCATCCGGAGGAAGATACGCTGGCGCCGCCGGCGATCCAGATGGTGGTCACCCCCGCGCCGACCGTCACCCCGCCGCCGACGCCGGAGCCCCCGCGGGCCTCGCTGCGCATCACGGAAGTGATGGCCAAAAATCTGGCCACGCTGCGGGACGAGGACGGGGATTTCTCGGACTGGATCGAGATCGAAAACTTCGGCAAAACGGAGGTTGAGCTGGAGGGCTTCCGCCTGACGGACCGGGAGAACCGGCCCGGGCTCGCGCTCTCCGGCAGCATCGGTCCCGGCGAGCGCCGGCTGTACTGGGCCTCCGGCAAGGATCGCGCCGAGGACGGGCACGGGGACTTCTCCCTCTCGGCGGACGAGACCGTGAGCCTGATGGACCCCTACGGCCGCGCGATCTCCGCCGTGTCCGGGCTGAGCGAGCTGGCGGATCACTCCGTCTGTCTCGGCGAGGACGGCGCGTACGCCGAGTGCCTCTACCCCACGCCGGGCATGCCCAACACAAAAGCGAACTACGACGCCTGGCAGGAGACGCTGAAAAACGATTCGCCCCTGCAGATCCATGAGGTCTGTGTGTACAACATCGGCAACGCCGCCGAGTGGCGCGTGCGCGACAGCGACTGGGTCGAGCTCAAGAACGTCTCGGACGAGGTGCTGGAGCTCTCGGACTACTGCCTGTCCGACGACAGGGACGAGCTCGCTCTCTGGCAGTTTCCCGCCAAGCAGCTGATGCCCGGCGCGCTGTATCTGGTACGATGCGACGATCTCAGCGCGCAGATCTATCAGGGCGACCCCTGCACCGGCTTCTCGCTGGACGCCGGGGCGGATCAGATCTATCTTTCGAAAAAGGACGGCACCCTGCTCGACTGGGCGCCGGTGCGCGGCGTCCCCTACGGCGGGAGCATGGGCCGCATGGACGGGGAGAACGGCTGGTTCTACTTCGCCTCGACCACGCCCGCCGCAGAAAACGTCGGCGGCTGCCGCCGGGTCTCCGCCCGGCCGACGGTCAAATCGCCCGACGGCGTGTTCAACGGCGTCAAGAAGGTGAAGGTCGAGCTTGCGGCCGAGGGGGAGATCTACTACGCCTTCGGCGACAAGGTCCCCACGACGGACAGCGAGCGGTACGAAAAAGCCCTCAGCCTGGAGAAGACCACCGTCCTGCGCGCCATCGCGGTGGAGGAGGGCGCGCTGCCCAGCCGCCAGACGGTCTTCAACTACATCATCAACGAGAACCACACCCTCCCCGTAGCGAGCCTGGTGGCCGACGACAGGAAGGAATTCGTGTGGATGTATTCCAACGGCAACAAGCTCAAGGAGCTGCCCGCCACGCTCTCCCTCTATGAGGAGGACGGCGGCGGCTTCACGGTCGCCTGCGGCGTGCGCATGCACGGCGAGACCAGCCTGACGCTGGAAAAGAAGAACATGAGCATCCGCTTCCGCTCCGCCTACGGGCCGGACATGCTGCACTACGACATCTACGACGGCGGCATTGACAGCTTCCGGAACCTGGTGCTGCGCGCGGGGCAGGACTATTACGCCGCGATCATCAAGAACGCGGCGGCCCAGAATCTCTGCCTGCAGGCGGGCAACCGGACGATCACCGGGCGCAGCAAATTCTGCATCCTCTACGTCAACGGGGAGTATCTGGGCATCTACAACCTGATGGAGAAGACCAACGAGCAGCTCTACGCCGACGTGCTGGGCGTGAGCCGCGACAGCGTGGAGGTCATCGAATCGCAGGCCCCCGGCACCTCCTCCATCTATCAGGATCTCTTCCTCTACTGCAAAAACCACGACCTGAGCGTGCCGGAGTATTACGAACACGTACAGGAGCTCGTGGACATCGACAGCGTGATCGACTGGATCGCGCTGCAGGGCTACTGCGCGAATACGGATCTTACGATCGGCAACGTCCGCTACGCGCATTCGACCGAGGGCGACGCCAAATGGCGCCTGATGTTCTACGATCTGGACGCCGCCTTCTGGGACAGCACCCGGAGCTACACCAATATGTTCGACGGCGACGCGCTCTATGTGCGGCAGGTCGGGAGCATGCTCATCGGGCCGCTGCTGCGGAATCCGGACTTCAGGGAGCGCATGCTGCGCCGCATCGGCGAGCTGTTTGAGACGGTGCTGTCCACCGAGAACGTGACGGCCGAGTTCGAGCGGCTGGCCGCACAGATCGAGCCGGAGGTCGAGCGGGACTACACCAGCCACCGCCTGCCGCTGAGCAAGTGGAACTACGACATGAACTATCTGCGCGGCGAGTTTGCCGACGGCGCCTGGAACCGCACCTGCATCCAGCATATCTGTCAGATGCTGCAGCTGACGGCCGAACAGCGCGCGGAGTATTTCGGAGAATGACCATGGGAGAGACCAGGCTCAGCTTCAAGCGATATGAAAAGAAATACCTGCTCTCCGCCGGGCAGTACGCGCGCCTGATGGAAAAGCTGCGGGAGCATATCGAGCCGGACGAGTATTTTCAGAGCACGGTCTGCTCGCTGTACTACGACACGGCCGACTGCAGCCTGATCCGGCACTCCGTCGAGGCCCCGGTATACAAGGAGAAGCTGCGCCTGCGCAGCTACGGGGTGCCGACGCCGGAGTCCCCGGTCTTCGTGGAGCTGAAAAAGAAATACAAGGGCATCGTCTACAAGCGCCGGGTGACCATGGCGGCGGCGGAGGCCGCGCGCTGGCTCCGGGGCGAGAGCGGGCCGCCCGAGGACGGGCAGATGGAGCGGGAGATCGACTGGTTCCTGCGCCAGAACCGCCCCATGCCGCGCGCCTGCATCGCCTGCGAGCGGACGGCCTGGCGCGCCGTGGACGATCCGGAGCTGCGCATCACCTTCGATGAGCGTATCCGCTGGCGCGAGACCGATCTGGATCTCTGCGCCGGGAGCGAGGGAGAGCCGCTGACCGAAGAGGGCCAGGTGCTCATGGAGCTCAAGATCCCGCAGGCCGCGCCTCTGTGGCTGGCGAGGCTTCTCAGCGACGAGCAGCTCTTTCCCACCGGCTTTTCCAAGTACGGCACCGCGTATAAAGACCACATACTACAAGAACTGTTTGAGGTGACACAACATGCTTAACAGCATCATCGGCAGCGAGATGAGCGCCCTGTCCTTTCTGATCTGCATCTTCACGGCGCTGGTCCTGGGGCTTCTGGCCTCGCTGGTCTTCGCCGGGGGCGGGGATCATCACTCGGCCGCCTTCCGCCAGTCCGTGGCCCTGCTGCCGCCGATCGTGGCGCTGGTCATCATGCTCGTCAACGGCAACATCGGCGCGGGCCTCGCCGTGGCGGGCACCTTCGCGCTGGTGCGCTTCCGCAGCGCGCCGGGCAGCGCCAAGGAGATCACGGCGCTCTTCTTCGCCGTGGCCATCGGCCTCGCCTGCGGCATGGGCTTTGTGGGCTATGCGGCGCTGTTTTTCTTTGTGATCGCCGTGTACAGCATGGCGCTCAACCGCTTCCGCTACGGCGAGACGGCGGGCATCCAGCGCACGCTGAAGATCACCATCCCCGAAAACCTGAATTATGACGGGCTGTTCGACGATCTCTTCGCGCAGTACACCCGCCGCTGTGAGCTGACGCGCGTGCGCACGACCAACATGGGCACGCTCTACGAGCTGACGTACTCGATCGAGCTGCGCGATCTGACGCACACCAAGGAGTTCATCGACGCGATCCGCTGCCGCAACGGGAATCTGAACATCTCCTGCGGCCGCGAGGAAGACAGGGAGCTGATGTGATGAAAAAAGCGCTGATACTGCTCTTGTGCCTGAGCGTCCTGCTGCTGGCCGCCTGCGGTCCGGAGGGGGGCGCGGCAAAGAGCGGTACGGGTTCCGTCTCGGCCGACGAGGGCGCCTCCGTCGTCCTCAGCGGGGACGGCGTCCAGATCCGCGGCGGCGGCGTCAAGGCCGAGGGCGGCACGGTCACCGTCGGCGCGGTGGGCGAATACCGCATCTCCGGCACGCTCGACGCGGGCCAGATCGTCGTCGATACCGGCGAGGACGCCATGGAGGTCACGCTGATCTTCGAAGGCGTCTCCGTCACCAATCCCGATGGCCCGGCTCTGTGGATCAAGCAGGCAAAAAAGGTGCATCTGCAGCTGGCGGAGGGGAGTCAGAACCTGCTCGTCTCCGGCACGGAGGCGGATCTGGCCTCCTATGACGACACGCGCAGCGGCGCGGCGCTCTTCGCCGAGGACGATCTGACCATCGAAGGCGGCGGCAGCCTCGCGGTCAGAGGCTATCTGAACAACGGCGTCACCTGCAAGGACGATCTGAAGATCAAGGGCGGCTCGATCGACGTGCTCGGCGCCAACAACGGCGTGCGCGCGTCCGAGTCCGTCACGGTCTCCGGCGGCGCTCTGCGCATCGTCTCCGGCAATGACGGGCTCAAGACCAGCTCCGCCCAAAAAGAGGGCAAGGGCTTCATCGAGGTCACGGGCGGCAGCATCTCCGTCAGCAGCGGCGGCGACGCCGTCGACGCGGTCACGGAGCTGCGCATCTCCGGCGGCGAGCTGAAGACCGAGACCCGGCAGGATCTGGTCGGGACGCACAGCCGCAAGGGCCTGAAGGCCGGAACGCTCGTGGAGATCTCCGGCGGGACGCTGACGGTCTCCGCGGACGAGGACGGCGTCCACTGCGACGGCTCCGTGCGCATGAGCGGCGGCGAGATGAGCGTCGTCGCCTCCACCGGCATCCAGGCCGGCGTCAAGGACAGCGGAGCGGGGGACATCCGGCTCTCCGGCGGCAGTCTCTTCATCGCGGCGCTCAAGCAGGGCCTGAAGGCCGAAGGCGGCCTCGTCGTCAACAATGAGCTGCTCGCGCTCTGCGGCTCGGAAAAACAGGCCGAGCCCGGCGAGAGCGCGCAGGGCTGGATCCGCGCGCTCGTCAGCGGGAACGCGGGCGACGAGATCCGCATCGGCGAAAACGGCGAAGGCGTCACGGCCCCGCTGAAGTTCCGCCTCCTTCTGCTCTCCTCCGCGGAGCTGACGCAGGGCGAAAAGACGGAGATCAGCGTCGCCGGGCACAGCTACCAGCTGACCGCGCGCTGAACGAAATACGACATATCCGAAAAGAGCAAAAGCCTGCGGGCTGCGTTCCCGCAGGTTTTCTGCGGCCCCCCGGGAGCGGCAAAAAAACAGAGTTTTCTCGCGCGGAATGTCATTCTCCCCTTGAATTTTACCGCAAAATTTAGTATCATAATGGTTGCATAAGTTTTCAAACCTGCGGCAGAAACGACGCAGAGTTCAAGATATTGTAATTAATTTGTCGCAATCTGTCGTTAAAACACAACAGCTTGCACTTCTGGAGGTATCACCATGTCGAAAGAACTACGCAGGATCCTCTCGCTCGTCTTTGCTCTGGCCCTGCTGATGAGCCTTGCCCTGCCCGCCTGCGCGGAGGGAAAGATCAGCGCCGCCGGGTCCGACGATGCGTTTGAGAAGGAGTATACCGCGGAGGGCTCCATCAGCGGCGTGTCGGACGATCCCTTTGAGGCGGAGCCGGCCGCGCGGGAGATCTACGTCTCCGCCGACGGCGACGATATGGGCCGGGGCAGCCGTGAGGAGCCGCTCGCGACGCTCTCGGCCGCGGCCGATCTGGCCAACGCCGCCGAGGGGGGCACCGTGTACGTGATCCTGCTGAGCGATCTGACCATCACGAAAACGGCCCGCTTCCAGGGCAAGAACGTGATCCTCATGAGCGACGAGGGCAGCGTGCTCGTCAGCCGCGGCAGCGGCTTCGAGACTGCCTACGACCCGCTGCGCCGCGCCTACAACCCGGCAATGATCGAGCTCGGCTCGCTGCAGGGCGAGACGGGCGGCACCTCGCTGTCTCTGGACAACGTGATCCTCGACGACGCGGGCCTGCATGAGGGCAGCGAATTTGCTGCCCAGAGCACGGACCCCAAAGAGGAGGCCGACAACCTGGAGCGCGTGCAGGACGCCATCATCGGCGTATACGGCGGCGCCAGA
Source organism: uncultured Clostridia bacterium (assembly GCA_946408145.1). The sequence continues at coordinate 490 of CAMJQX010000056.1, read as the reverse complement.
CTGACGATCAATCCGGGCAGCGAGCTGCGCAACTTCGGCGGCATGTCCGCCGTACACGCCGTGGGCGGCGCAGTCACCGTTGAGGACCACAGCTTTATTCACGACACCGCGGACGTCTCCTCCCCGGCGGGGCTGAAGGCCATCTGCGCCGAGGGCGCGCAGGTGCGCATCGGCACCGAGGCCACGGTGATCGAGCGAGGCGCCGCCCCGGCGGAGCCCGTTGAAGAGGATGCCGACGAGGCGTCCGAGGAGAACGCCGACGAGGCGTCCGAAGAGAGCGCCGACGAGGCGTCCGAAGAGAACGCCGACGAGGCGTCCGAGGAGAACGCCGACGAGGCGTCCGAAGAGAGCGCCGACGAGGCATCCGAGGAGAGCGCCGAGGAAGCGTCCGAGGAGAGCGCCGATAAGATGTCCGAAGAGACCGCCGGGGAAGCCTCCGAGGAGAGCGCCGAGGAAGCGTCCGGGGAGAACGATGAGCAGGCCTCCGAAG
>CAMJQX010000055.1 GCA_946408145.1 uncultured Clostridia bacterium | reverse complement strand
GGCAAAAAGGGGACTGAGGACGACATGAAAAAACGCAGAATCGCGCTGATCCTGTTCTGCGCGCTGATCCTTCTGCTGCTGGCGCTGCAGGTGGCCATCCCGCATGCGCCGCAGGAGGATCCGCTGTCGCAGCCGATCAGCAGGGAGAACGCCGAAAATATGAGCAGGCTGCTGAACGATCTGGTGAAGGCGCACCGGAGCCTTGCGGCGGAGGATGCGCGGCAGATCGACGCCGATCTGGATGCGATCCGCGCCGTGGACAGCCGGGATTATGAGATCGCGGGGGCGATCGCCGAGCACTGGCGCGCGGTCTATCTCGATCCGGACTATGAGCTCTGTCTCTATCACGGCGAGGAGCAGGCCGGGGAACTGCGGGATTTCGGCATTCCAAACAGCCCCGCGCACGCCTTCGTCGTGCTGGGCTACGAGCTGATGGACGGCGAGATGCAGCCGGAGCTCATGAGCCGCTGCGACGCGGCGGCGGCCGCCGCGCGGGCCTTTCCCGCGGCGATCCTCGTCTGCTCCGGCGGCGCGACCGGGGCCAACAACCCGCAGGGGCATACCGAGGCGGGGATGATGAAGGCCTATCTGACGGAGCGCTGCGGCATCGACGGCGCGCGCATCTTCATCGACGAGCGGGCGATGACCACGGCGGAAAACGCGGTCAACACCTTTGAGATCCTGCGCCGCGAGGGTGTCCGGACGGTGACGATCGTCACCTCCGCCTACCACCAGCGCTGGGGACAGGCGCTCTACAACGCGGTCGGCGCGCTGTACCGGCAGCGGATGGGCTGCGACGTCGAGATCGTGGGCAACTACTGCTGCGACGTCGAAAACGCCGCCTATCAAAACGGCGATCAGATCGCCGCGATGCAGATCTCCGGCATCCTGCAGCTGCCGGGCGGCGGGACGCAGGGCATGCCGCGCCCCTGACGCGGCAGAGATACAGGGAGTGTGAGAGCATGAAAACCGGACTCGTGATGGAGGGCGGCGCGATGCGCGGCATGTTCAGCTGCGGCGTGATCGATGTGCTGCTGGAGGAGGACCTTCGCTTTGACGCCGCGGCGGGTATTTCCGCCGGGGCCTGCTTCGGCTGCAACTTCAAATCCGGCCAGATCGGCCGGGCTGTCCGCTACAACAAGCGCTACAGCCGCGATCCGCGCTACTGCAGCTTCCGCTCGCTGCTGACGACGGGCGATCTCTACGGGGCGGACTTCTGCTACCGCGAGCTGCCGGACGTGCTCGACCCCTTCGACCGCACGGCCTTTGCGGAAAACCCGATGGACTTCTACGTCGGCGCGACGGATGTCGACAGCGGCGCGATCGTCTACCATAAGTGCAGCGACGGCGGCGAGCGGGACATGCAGTGGATCCGGGCCTCGGCCTCGATGCCGATGGTCTCCCGCATCGTCGAGGTCGACGGCCGCCGCCTGCTCGACGGCGGTATCGTCGAGCCCGTGCCCTATCCCGTGCTGGAGCGGGAGGGCTGCGGCCGGAACGTCTATGTCCTGACGCAGCCGAAGGGCTACCGGAAGGAGAAGGCTGCGGGCCTGCCGCTGATCCGCCTGCTGCTGCGCCGCACGCCGAAGATGGCGGAGGCCATGGCCGCGCGGCATCTGGTCTACAACCGGCAGATGGAGGAGATCGACCGGAAGGAGGCGGCGGGGGAGATCCTTGTGGTCCGCCCGCCCGAAAGCCTCGGCATCAGCCGCACCGAGCACGACCCCGCGGAGCTGGAGCGCGTCTACCAGCTCGGCCGGCACACGGCGCGGCTGCTGCTCCCGGCGATCAGAAGCTTTTTATCAAGGGATACAGGAGAGGCGGAATGAAAAAGGACAAGGCATTTGAACAGGAAAAGCGGAGAACGCTCACGCCGGCGGAGGAAAAGCGCCTGCGGCGCTTCGAAGCGCTCTGCGCGGAGATGGAGAGAAAGGGCTATCGGAAATGCGGCCTGACGGTCGGCATCGTCCGGGCCAATGTGCTGACGATGGTGATGGCCGTGCCGATCTGCGCGGCCGCGGTGCTGCTGTTCCGGCGGCTGAATCCGGGCAGCGGCTATGGCATGAACGGGACGCAGATGATCCTGTGGCTGGTCGGGATGCTGGTGCTGACCGCGGTGCACGAGGGTATCCACGGCCTGACCTGGAGCTTTTTTGCCCCGGGCGGTTTTAAGGATATCGAGTTCGGCTTCATGAAGCAGTATCTGACGCCCTACTGCACCTGCGGCACGCCGCTGGGAAAGGGACCCTATATCGCGGGGGCGCTGATGCCGCTCGCGGTGCTGGGCATCGTCCCATGGATCGTGTCGCTCCTGTGCGGCTCGACGCTGCTGCTGTACCTCTCGCTGGTGATGATCCTCGCCGCGGGCGGCGACATGCTCATCGTCGCTGAGCTCCTGCGGCACCGCTCCGACGCCGAAGAGCAGCTGGTATGCGACCACCCGACGCAGGCGGGCTGCGTGCTGTTTGAGAGATAGGGAACAAAAGGTCGAATACGCGCATTTTTATTCAACAAGTGTTTGACGCAATCCCCCCATCTGTGGTATTCTGTACAACAGCAACGGGGGAAAACCCAACACATAAGAAACGAAAGGAGATCCCTATGAAAAAACTTGTATCTCTGCTCCTGATCCTTGTCTTGTGCCTGTCGCTGTTCGGCGCCTCCGCCTTCGCCGAGGGTGAAGAGCGCAGCGCCGACATCGTGATCCTCTTTACCAGCGACGTGCACTGCGGCGTCGACCAGGGCTTCGGCTATGCCGGCCTGCAGGCCGTCCGTGACTCTCTTGTCGCAGCGGGCAACGCGGTCATCCTCGTCGACGACGGCGACAACATCCAGGGCGAGCCCCTCGGCACGATGACCAAGGGCGAGGCCTCGATCGACCTGATGAACCGGATGGGCTACAGCATCGCCATCCCCGGCAACCATGAGTTCGACTACGGCATGGATCAGTTCCTGGCCCTGACCGAGAAGGCGGAGTTCGACTACATCAGCTGCAACTTCAACAAGTCCGGCGAGCTGGTGTTCCAGCCCTATGTGATCCGCGAGCTGGACGGGCTCAAGGTCGCCTTTGTCGGCGTGACCACGCCTGAGACCCTGACCTCCTCCACCCCGCGCTACTTCAAGGATGAAAGCGGCGAATATGTTTACGGCTTCTTCCAGGACGAGAGCGGCGAGGGCGTGTACAGCGCCGTACAGGCCGCGGTGGACGACGCCCGTGCCGAGGGTGCGGACTACGTGGTTGTGATGGGCCACATGGGCAATGAGGAAGCCTGCCGGCCCTGGACCTATGACGACGTGATCTCCCACACCAACGGCATCGACGTGTTCCTCGACGGCCACAGCCACGACACCAATCAGGTCGTCATGAAGAACAAGGACGGCGACGACGTGCTGCGCTCCGCCTGCGGCACCAAGCTTGCGTGCATCGGTTGGTGCAGGATCGACAAGGACGGCAAGCTCACCACCGGCCTTTACACCTGGGACAACAAGGAGTCCGTGCCCCAGCTGCTGGGCGTCAGCAATGAGATGTCCGAGGCGGTCGCCGCGGCTACCGATGTGCTGAATGAAAAGCTCGGCGAGGTCGTCGCCGCCTCTCAGGTCGATCTGACCATCAACGATCCCGAGGAGCTGGACAGCAACGGCCGTCCGATCCGCATGGTCCGCCGCGCCGAGACCAACCTGGGTGACGTCTGTGCCGACGCCTATCTGGCCAATTCCGGCGCCGACATCGCGTTTGTCAACGGCGGCGGCATCCGCACCAACATCTCCGCGGGCGACATCACGCTCAACGACATCCTCAAGGTGCACCCCTTCGGCAATGAGATGTGCGTCATCGAGGTCACCGGCCAGCAGGTCCTGGACGCCCTGGAGTGGGGCGCCCGCGCCGTGCCGAGCGAGAACGGCGGCTTCCTGCAGGTCGCGGGTCTGACCTATGAGATCCACAGCTACATCGAGAGCTCCTGCACCTCCGACGAGAACGGCATGTTCACCGGCGTCGAGGGCGAGCGGCGCGTGAAGAACGTCCTGGTCGGCGGCGAGCCCATCGATCCGGAGGCGACCTACACGCTGGCCAGCCACAACTACATGCTCCTTGAGAAGGGCGACGGATACACCATGTTTGAGGGCGCCAAGGTCCTGCAGAACTGTGTCAAGCTTGACAACCAGGTGCTGATCGACTACATCACCGATTTCCTGGGCGGCGTGATCGGCCCCGAGTACGAGGAGCTGACCGGCCAGGGCCGCATCGTGATCGTTGAAGAGGCCCCCTGAACGATCGGCATAAACGCATAAAAAAGGATACGCACAGCAGTGCGTATCCTTTTTTATGCTCTTCTGCGGGAGCAGATGCCGCCCTGTCCGCTTTGGGGCCGACGGCAGGCGAGGAGCTCAGCGGGAATTGTGCTTCGCGAGAGTCTCCAGCAGCCAGAGACCTGTTGCGGTATAGTCGGCTTCCTCAAAGCCGCTGTAAGTGAGCACGCCGGACCTGATCGCGGAGCAGGGCTCCGGAGCTTTGGAGAAGGACCACATGCAGTAGGAGATGTTTTCGCGCTCCAGCAGCTCGATCCAGGCGTCGGCGCCCTCGAGATCCCGCGGGAAGCCGCCGTTGGAGGCGGTGACGCCGAATTCGGTGACGAAGACGGGCAGCCCGCTCCGGCTGACCTGCTCGGTCATGTCGCGCAGATCCTGCCCGTGGGTGGCGGAATAGAAGTGCAGGGAATAGAGGATGTTGTCAAAAGCGAGGGGATCGGCGGCAACGCTGAGCAGATCCTTCGACCAGTCGGGATTGCCGACAAGGATGACGGAATCGGGATCTCTCTCGCGGATCACGGGAATGACCTGCTCGGCATAGCGCTTGACCGCCGGCCAGTCCACGCCGTTGGGCTCGTTGCAGATCTCATAGAGGACGTTGTTGTAATCGCTGTATCGCCCGGCCATTTCCGCGAAAAAGTCTTTGGCTTCCTCCACGTGGTCGTTGGGGTCGCCGTCGCTGAGGATGTGCCAGTCGATGATCGCGTACATGTCCGCGTTCTTCGCGCATTCGACGCCCAATGCGATGTCCTGCTTGTGGCGGTCCTTGTCCCCGTTGGTGCAGTAGCCGACGATGCCCACGCCGTAGGTGTACATGGCAAGACGGAAAACATTGACGCCGTCGTCCCTCGAGAGCTCCTGAAAAAGCGTATCGGTGAGAAAAGACTCGGCGGTGATCAGACTGTTGGAGCTGACGCCTCTGAGCATGACGGGCTCTCCGCTCTCGGAACAGAGCTTGCCGTCGATGACCTGCAGCCGGCCGCAGGAGGAGGGGCGGGCTCTGCCGTCGTCACAGACGCCGGAGGGCGCGTCTTCGGCTGCGGCCGCAGGGGCGAAAACAGATAACAGCAGCATGACGGCAAGCAAAAGAGACAATGTTTTTTTCATGGTATACCCTCCCCGGATCGTGTTTTCCGGCGGGACTTCCCGCACGATCACAGCAATAAAGCGTTGTCCTTATTGTAACGCAGGGCGCAGAGAATGGAAAGCTAAAATTTTGCGAGGCACCTCAGAACAGAGCAATGCTGCTGTCGGTGCGGGATTCGGTGCCGCCGACGAGCACGCCGTTCGGCAGGCGGACGATCATCTGTCCGCGGCCGAAGGAGGGCGTGTCCAGATCGAGCGAGATCCGGTGCCCGCGCCGCTGCAGCGCACGGGCGAGGTTCGCATCGAAGCGGCTCTCCACCGTGACGCGTCCGTCCCGCAGCCACTGCCAGCGCGGCGCGTCGAGCGCCTGCTGCGGATCCATGGCGAAGTCCACGAAGTTCGTGACGACCTGCACGTGCCCCTGCGGCTGCATATAGCCGCCCATCACGCCGAAGGGCCCGACCGGCTGCCCGTCCTTCATGAGAAAGCCGGGGATGATGGTGTGGTAGCTGCGCTTGCCGGGGCGCAGAACGTTGGCGCTTTCGGGGTCGAGCGAGAAGTCCGCGCCGCGGTTTTGCAGCGCGATGCCCGTGCCGCCGACGACGATGCCGGAGCCGAAGCCCATGTAGTTGGACTGGATATAGGAGACCATATTTCCCTCGCCGTCCGCGCAGCAGAGGTAGACCGTGCCGCTCTTCGGCGGGACGGCGGCGCTGCGGATCTCTGCCCGCTCGCCGATCTCCCGGGCGCGCAGGGCGCCGTATTCGGGGCGGAGCAGCTCGCGATAGTCCAGCGCCATGCTGGCCGGATCCGTCACGTAGCGGAAGGCGTCGGCGAAGGCGAGCTTGATCGCCTCGATCCGGCGGTGGCAGCACAGCGGATCCTCCCAGGCGCCGGGGTCGAACTCCTTGAGGATGTTGAGCGCCATCAGCGCCACGATGCCCTGCCCGTTGGGCGGGATCTCGCAGACCTCATAGCCGCGGTAATTGACCCGGATCGGCTCGACCCAGAGCGGCTGATAGGCGGCCAGATCCTCAAAACGCAGCCAGCCGCCGAAGCGTCGGCTCTCCTCGTCGATGCGCCGGGCGAGCGCGCCGCGGTAGAAGCTCTCGCCGCCGCTGGCGCCGATCTCCTCGAGCGTGTCGGCATGATCGGGCAGGCGCACGAGCTCGCCCGCCTCCGGCGCGCGGCCCTCCGGCGCGAAGGTCCGGAACCAGGCCTCGAAGCAGGGCTCGGTCAGTGTCCTGCGGAAGTTCTCATAGGCGCGCTGCCAGGCCTGCGCGAGATTCGCCGCGCAGGGCCAGCCCTCCCTTGCATAGCGCACGGCGGGGGCGAGATCCTCGGCCAGACTGCGGCGGCCGAAGCGCTCGTTGAGCGCGCACCAGGCGCCGACCGCGCCGGGCACCGTCACCGGCGTCCAGCCGTGAGCCGGCATCCTGCCGTCCCGGTCCTTCCCCTCGGCGAGCACGCGCGCGGCGTCGGCGAGCATCGGCGCGGGACCGCTGGCGTTCAGGCCGAAAAGCCGCCGCTCCTTTTCGCTCCACACGAGCGCGAAGGCGTCCGAGCCGAGGCCGTTGGCGGTCGGCTCCGTCACGGTGAGCGCAGCGGCGGCGGCGACGGCGGCGTCCACGGCGTTTCCGCCGAGGCGCAGGGCCTCCAGACCGGCAGCGGCCGCCTGCGGGCTGGAGCAGTTGACCATGCCGCCGCGGGCATAGAGCGGAAAGCGCTGGGAGGGCCAGCGCTGGGCCAGAGGATCGAAATGCGAGAGCATGATGCAGACCTCCCTTTCGCGAGCTGTGTTTTCCCCATTGTAGCAGAGAAAAGAGGGGCTTGGCAACCGGTATGCGCAAAAACGCGCCGACTGCCGCAAAAACGCGCCGGGGCAGGTTCGAGATATTGACTGGAAGACAAAACCGTGATAAAATATCTGCTAACTTTGCAACAAAGGAGTTGTTGATCCTCTTATGGACGATGGCAGTCGATTGCCATGGATCATCGCAATCGCGTTATTGTTTTTCGCCGCGTACTTCGCGGTCGCGGAGACGGCCTTCGCGTCGGTCTCCCGCAATAAGATCAAAACCGCGGCCGATCACGGCGACCCCCGGGGGAAGTCTGCCCTCTGGGTGCTCGAGCGTTTTGACCGCGCGATCAGCACCCTGCTGATCGGCACCAACATCGTGCACATCGCCGCCGCCTCCCTTGTCACCGTCGCGGTCACCCGCCGCTGGGGCCTGAGCGCGGTGACGCTCAGCACCGTCCTCACCACGATCGCGGTCTTCTTCGCGGGTGAGATGCTGCCCAAGAGCATCGCCAAGAAGTACAGCGAGAAGTGCGCCCTGGCCACGGCCGGGAGCCTGCGCACGCTGATGACGGTCTTCACGCCGCTCTCCGCGCTGCTGACCTGGATCGGTCAGACCGCGGCGAAGCTGACCCGCGGCGAGCCCGAGATCTCCGTCACAGAGGATGAGCTCTATGATCTCATCGAGGACATGACCGAGGAGGGCACGCTCGACGAGGAGCAGGGCGACCTGATCTCCTCCGCGCTTCAGTTCGGGGACGTGACGGTGGAGAGCATCCTGACGCCCCGCGTCGATCTCGTCGCCATCGACATCGGCGACAGCCGTGAGGAGATCCTCTCGCAGATCAAGTCCCAGAACCACAGCCGCCTGCCCGTGTACGAGGGCAGCATCGACAACATCATCGGCATCCTGCAGATCCGCAAGTTCATCAAGGCCTGGCTGCGCGAGGGCGAGGCGCTGGAGCTCCGCTCCCTGCTCGACGAGCCCTTCTTCATCCACCAGAGCACCAATATCGACGAGCTGCTGCCGCTCATGTCGCGGCGGCGCATGAACATGGCCGTCGTCACCGACAATTACGGCGGCACGCTCGGCATCGTCACGGTCGAGGACATCCTCGAGGAGCTGGTGGGCGAGATCTGGGACGAGGACGATGTGGTCGAGGAGCCGGTGGTCGAGCTGGGCGAGGGCGTCTACGAGGTGGACGCCGAGGAGTCCGTCACCGACGTGTTCGAGACCCTCGGCTTCGAGGATCCGGAGGAGGACGAGGAGCTGGTGAACACCCGCATGGGCGAGTGGGCCTATGAGCAGTTCACCGCCATCCCCCATGTGGGCGAGAGCTTTTCGTACTTCAACCTGTCCGTCACCGTCTCCGCCATGGAGCACAACCGCATCCGCAAGCTGCGCGTCAAGCTGCTGCCCGCGGAGGAAGGGGGTGCGGACGAATGAACCTGTATCTCGTGATCGCGGGCATCGCCGCGTGCGTGATGCTCTCCGCCTTCTTCTCCGGCTCGGAGATGGCCTATTCCTCCTGCAATCAGGTGCGTCTGGAAAACCTCCGGGACGACGGCTCCCGCCGTGCCGGCGTGGCCCTGCGTCTCTGCGAGCATTTTGACGACACGCTCTCCGCCATCCTGATCGGCAACAATCTGGTCAACATCGCCGCCTCCTCCCTGGGCGTGGTGCTCGTGAACATCCTCACCGGCGGGGACGGCAAGACCTGGCTCAGCACGCTCATCATCACCGTGCTGGTCATCATCTTCGGCGAGACGATCCCCAAGATCACCGCCAA
>CAMJQX010000054.1 GCA_946408145.1 uncultured Clostridia bacterium | reverse complement strand
GGCCCGTCCGCCGTCTCCGCCCAGAGCGGCATCGCCGCCTCGACGCTTTTGATGTCTTCGACCGGCTCCGCCAGCCGCATCTCCCGGGCGTTCTCGAGCCAGAGCGCGGCGGGGCCGCATTCGGTGAGGATCGCGCCGAGCCGCCCGCCGACGATCGGCAGCTGCCAGAGCCGCGGCGGCAGCGTATCGAGCACGGTGAAGCGGAAAGCGCCCGGCTCCCATTCGTACATCGGAAGCGTGCCGCCCCGCGGCGCGCTCAGGACGGGGATACACAGCCGCTTTGCATCCCTTTTCGGCCCTCCCGCGATCCAGATCGCGCGGCTCTCGATCTCCCGCGCGGCGGCGAGCGGCGCGAAGTGCACGCCTCCCCGGCTCGACAGCAGCGCCTCCAGCCCGAGCCCGGCCAGCTCCCGGCGGATCAGGCTCTGCAGCGGACGGCGGTATTCGCCCAGCTCGTCGCTCAGATAGACGAGCTCCGCCTCCGCGCCGCAGCTCTTGAGCAGCAGGAAGCGCCGCAGCAGCGGCAGCGCCTCCTTCGCGTCGCTCCGGCAGCACAGCAGCGGCAGCTCGCCGGACAGTCCATAGGGCCAAAGGGCCGACTTCGGCGCGGCGCCGGAAAGAGGTCTCTGCAGCTCCCGCAGCAGCGCCATCGCAGCGCCGATCTCCGCGCCGTTCATCCCCAGCCTGCCCGCCGCGGCGGAGACCATGCGGCCGCGCGCCTCGCTCTGCAGGATCAGCCCGGCGCCCGCAAATGCTGCATCCGCGTCCGTGCCCGCGCATAGGGCGAGCTTCACAGTTTCCACCGCGCCGCGGCGCGGGGAGATCGGGAGCGTCAGGCGCAGCAGCGGCGTGTCGAAGGAGGGCCGCGCCTCGCGATCCACGCGCAGGCAGAGCCAGAGCCCCGGACAGCCGCCGCGCGGGAGCCTGTGCAGCAGCAGGGCGTTTTCACGCTCCTCCGGGACGATCCCCAGCGCCCAAAACGCGGGATGGGCCTTCCAGTCCTGCGCGTGACAGAGCCGCAGCGGCAGCGTCAGAGCCAGCTCCGTCGTCTCCTGCCGCAAACTGCGAAGACTCAGCTCCCAGCGCTCGCCCGCCTGCCCGGCGGCGGTGCCGAGCCGGAGCGTCGCCTCGGCCTCCCCGGTGCGGTATTCCCAGGCCGCCTGTTCCTCGGAGAAGGACCAGAGCTCCGCCTCTTCGGCGGGCAGCAGGGGCAGACTGCCGAGGCGCAATTCCGGCTTTTCGCAGATCAAAAGCTCGCCGAAGAGCGCCCGCAGCGAACCGCCGCTCTCCGCCCGCAGATGCCATACGCCGTTGGAGAGCAGGCAGGCGGCAGGCGCGTCGGCCCGGTTGCCGCGCAGCTGCCAGCCCTCCTGCGCTCTCCGGGGCGACCGCTCCTGCGCGCGGCTCAGCTCCCGACGGAGCACCGCGCCGCCCTCGGGGATGCGCTCCTCGAGCAGCAGGCGGCAGGCGCCCATCGCGGGGTCGGCCAGAAAGCGGCGCAGGATACTGCCCTCACAGAGGGCGTTGGCGGCGGCCAGCACGCTCATGCCCACGTGATGGGCCATGCAGCAGGCCACCAGCTCGCCCTCGTCCCGGCGGCAGCGCGCGGGCGTGAAGTCGAGCGCCTCGTAAAAGCCGAAGCGCCCGCGCGCACCGAAGCGCTCCAGCCGTCGGAGATTCCTGACCGCGGCCGGAGCGTTGACCGCGAGAGCCAGAAAGCTCGCGTAGGGGGCGACGACCATGTCCGCCTCCTGCCCGCGCCTGAGCGCCAGCGCAGCGCAGCCGCTGGCCTTGTAGCGGTAATGCAGCGCGGCGTCCAGCGAATAGAAGGCGCTCTCGGAGATGCCCCAGGGTTTGCCCGCGAAGACCTGCCGCCGCTGCGCGTAGACGCAGAAGCGCGCGCTTTCGTTCAGCAGGCTGCCGCGCTCGTAGGGCAGGAACAGCGCCGGCATCAGGTATTCGAACATCGTGCCCGTCCAGCTCGCGAGGCCGCGGAAGCCGTCCTTCTGCAGCTGCGCGCGGCTCAGGCGCCGCCAGTGCCGTACCGGCGCCTCGCCCCGGGCGATGGCCAGATAACTTGTCAGCATGGCCTCGCTCGCCATCAGATCGTACCAGCCGCCGAGGCCGCGCCCCGTCTCCGGGTCAAAGCTGATATAGAACAGGCCGCGATCGCGGTCGTAGAGCAGCGAAAAATCCATCGCGCCGCAGAGCGTCTCGACGCGGCGTGCGAGCGCCGTCTCGCCGTATTCGAGCAGCGCCTGCCGCAGAGCGGTGAGCGCCGCGCAGAGGTTGCCGCTGTCCACGGTGGAGAGCATGGCGGGCGGCAGGGGAGCGAGCGTGCGCGTGTCGTACCAGTTGAAGAAATGCCCCCGGTAGCGCGGCATCCGCTCCAGCGTGTCCAGCATCCGCGCGACGCAGCCCGGCAGCTCCTCGCGGGGAAGGATCTCCAGATCGCAGGCGGCGGCGAAGGACAGGAGGCATAGCCCGATGTTGGTGGGCGACGTGCGGTGGGCAGCCCCGGTCGGCGGCTGCTCCTGCACATTGTCCGGCGGGAGGTAGTTGTCCTCCGCCGTGCAGTTTGCGGTGAAATACCCGAAGCCGTCCGCCGCGGCCTGCCGCAGCCAGGCCCGATCCGCGCGGCTGAGGCTGCTGTCCTGCACGGCGGGCAGACCCAGCGCCCAGGCGCACAGCGGGCTCAGCAGCCACACCAGCCCCGCCGAGCAGCCCATGACCACCGGGGAAAACAGCAGCAGAGCGAGACCCAGCAGCTCGCTCTGCCAGAAGGCCCGGGCGTAGTCGAAGAGTCCGCGGCCGCTCTGCTCGGCCTGTGCGGCGGTCTGCCACTGCAGGAGACGCCTGTGGCTCACGCCCATGCGCCAGAGCGCGGTCAGCAGCGCCGTGAGGCAGATCCAGCTCTCAAAGGGCAGCAGCCAGAGCCGCAGGAAGCACTGCACGATCGCGCCGCCGATCCCTGTCAGCACCCTGGCGTAGTGCCGCGGATGCGGCCGCTGCGGGCGGCTCAGGCCCGCCTCGGCCAGCGTGCGGAAGATGCGCCCCGTCAGCGCGAGCAGAGCCGCCGCGGCGGAGATCGCCAGCGGGTGGCCGGGCAGCAGAAAGCCCGCCAGAATGGCCAGCAGGGTCATCGGCGGCAGGAGACTCCGGCGCAGGCTGTCGAAGAGCCGCCAGCGGTCGACGGCGCAGAGAGCGGGCGCGAACAGAAAGGGAAGGTTCTGCCAGTCGCCGCGCACCCAGCGGTGCAGCCTCTTGTAGTAGGCGAGCGGGCGGGCAGGGAAGCGGTCGGAAAAGGCGGCGTCCCCCACAAAGCCGCCGCGCAGCAGCGCGCCCTCCGGCGCGTCATGAGAGAGAACGCGGCCCTCCGGGATATGCTTTTCGCTGCACAGCAGGAGGGCACGCAGGTCGACGAGCCCCTTTCCGGAAAAGCCGCTGCGGCCGAAGGCGTCCATGTAGAGCTCGCCGCAGCCGCTCCCGTAAGGGTCGGAGCCGCCGGGCCCGGCAAAGACCAGCGAGAAATCCGAGGCGTTCGCGCTCTGCAGCTCGGTCTCGAGCCGCGGCTGCAGGATCCCGTAGCCCGCGGTGACGAGCCCCTTTTCCGCATCGAGCCTCGGCGTATTGAGCGGATGCAGCATCGCGCCGATCAGCTCCCCGGCCGCGCCGGGATACAGCCGCGTGTCGCTGTCGAGCGTCAGCAAAAAGCGGGTCCCTGCCAGCGCGTCCCGGTCTCCGGTGACGCTCAGCTCCGACTCCCGGTCGCTCAGGAGCCGCGCCAGCTCGAGCAGGGCCCCGCGCTTGCGCTCCCTGCCGCTCCAGCGCTCGCCGTCAAAGCGGCGGGGACGTGTGAAGAGATAAAAGCCGCCGCCGTGCTGCCGGTTCAGCCGGTGGATCTCCTCCACCGCGGCGGCGAGGACGGCGGCGTCCGCCTCCGTCTCGGCGCTGTCCGCCTCCGGCAGATCGGCCAGCAGGCCGAAACGCAGGTTTTTTCCCTCTCTCCTGCAGGCAAAGCGCAGCTCCTCCAGCCGCCGCGCCGCGTCATGGGCCTCCCGCTCGCCGCCGAGCAGCGTCGAGACGACGCAGAGCGTGCGCCCCTCGGCAGGGACGCCTTCAGAAAGATCCAGTCTGGGCAGGCGCCGCGGCGGCAGCAGACGCAGGAGCAGCGTGTCCAGCACGCGCTTGACGAGCTCCGAGACCGGCAACAGCAGCAGCAGCGCGGCCGCGCCGCTGTCGAGCGACAGACCGACGCCGAGACTCAGCAGCAGCGTCAGCAGCAGGTTCACCGCGATGTACAGACCGGCGAAGAAGGGACGGGCCGGGCGGAACAGATACGCGCCGACGTGCCGTTTCTCCGCCTTGGCGGAACGGATGAGACTGCGGGCGCAGACATGCTCCTCGACCCCCTCGCGGCGCGCTAACTTCTCCAGCCGGCGCAGGTAATCGAGCCTGCTCTCGCGATCCATCCTCGGGAAGACGCCGTCGGGGTCGGCGGCCAGCACCGCGGCGCTCACATCCGCGCTGTCCAGGAGCTTCTCCGCGTCGAGCTGCGAGAAGAGCCGCAGCGTGCCGAAGAGCGCCTCCAGCTCTGCGGCGAAGGCGTCCAGCTCGGCGCTGTAGGGCATGCGGCGGCAGACGGCGGCGATCTCCTCCAGGCAGGCTGCCTCGAGGCAGCGGGGGAAGAGAGCGAGCTCCGCCCGGCGCAGCACGGTGATGCTCTGAAAGCCGTCCAGAAAGAGCCGGCTCCGCTCCTCGTCCGCGCTGCCGAGCCCGGATCGGAGCAGACTGCGGCAGAGGGACAGCACCAGCAGACCCTCCTCGCAGCGGCGCAGGCGGCGCGCCGTGCGCAGCGACTCGGCCGCGAGCAGATGCTCCCGCTGTACCAGATACCAGTTGTCCAGCAGCCATTCACAGGCCGCCGGGACCTGTGCGCTGTCCCGATACCGCCGGCGCACGGCCGCGGTACAGCGGCGGATCTCCCGCACCCGGGCGGCGAGCGTCCGCGCGGCGGCCTTTCCGCCGCATTCTCCCGCGGGGTGCAGCAGCCTTGCCGTGGACGCTGCGTAGTCGTGCAGGCGGTCGTTTTCAATATACAGGGAGAGGTTCCGATCCATGATGATCTCCTTCACAGATAGTTCTCTCCCTATTTTTTCCACGGCGGGGTATTCTATACAAATCCGCTTCTGTTAAGAAAAAATACTTGACAGCCGGAGGAAAGGCGTGTATACTCTGTGAAGCTGAAAAGCTTGACAGGGGGGATGCTGTATGAACGACAGCCGGCTGATGCAGTCGATGCTGCTGGATTTCTACGGCGAACTCCTGACCGATAAGCAGCGCGAGTGCTACGATCTGCACTACAACGAGGATCTGTCGCTCTCCGAGATCGCAGAGCAGAGCGGGATCTCCCGCCAGGGCGTGTGGGACAACATCCGCCGGGCGGAGGCCTCCCTGCGCCAGATCGAGGAGAAGACGGGCCTGATCCGCCGCTTTACGCAGAATCAGCGGGCGTTGGAGCAGCTGCGGGAAAAGCTCTCCCTCCTGCGGGATCGCTGCGAGGGCGGGGAGCGCGCGCTGGCAAACGAGGCGATCGAGCTGCTCGACAGCTTTGTGTGAGGGAAAACGATGGCGTTTGAAAGCTTATCCGATAAACTGAGCGCGGCCTTCAAACGGCTGCGCGGCAAGGGCAGGCTGACGGCCGGCGACGTCAAGGAGGCCATGCGCGAGGTGCGTATGGCGCTGCTGGAGGCGGACGTCAGCTACAAGGTGGTCAAGGATTTCACCAAGTCCGTCACCGAGCGCGCCGTCGGTACCGATGTGCTCGAGGCGCTCAACCCCGCCCAGATGGTCATCAAGATCGTCAACGAGGAGCTCTGCGCTCTCATGGGCGGCGAAAACCAGAAGCTGAACATCGGCTCCAAATCGCCGAGCGTGGTGATGCTCGTCGGCCTGCAGGGCGCGGGCAAGACCACCAACGGCGCCAAGCTCGCCGGCTACATGCGCAAGCAGGGCAAGCGCCCGCTGCTCGTCGCCTGCGACATCTACCGTCCCGCCGCCATCAAGCAGCTCGAGACCGTCGGCGCGCAGCTGAACATCCCCGTCTTTCAGATGGGGCAGCAGAACCCGGTGGACATCGCGAAGGCAGCCATTGAGCACGCGAAAAAGCACGGCAACGATCTGGTCTTCCTCGACACTGCCGGCCGGCTCCACATCGACGAGCAGCTGATGCAGGAGCTCAAGGACATCCGCGACGCGGTCGAGCCCGCCGAGATCCTGCTGGTGGTGGACGCCATGACCGGTCAGGACGCGGTGAACGCCGCCACGGCCTTTGACGAGGCCCTCGGCGTCACGGGCGTGATGCTCTCCAAGCTCGACGGCGACGCCAGAGGCGGCGCGGCGCTCTCGATCCGCGCGGCCACGGGCAAGCCGATCAAGTTCATGGGCGTGGGCGAGAAGCTCGACATGATCGAGCCCTTCCACCCCGACCGCATGGCCAGCCGCATCCTCGGCATGGGCGATGTGCTGACCCTCATCGAAAAGGCGGAGCAGAGCTTCGACGAGAAGAAGGCGCTGGAGGCGGCGGAGAAGCTGCGCGCCAACCGCTTCACCCTCAGCGACTATCTCGATCAGATGGCCCAGCTCAAAAACATGGGCGATCTGGGCGACCTGGCCGGGATGATCCCCGGCGTGGACGCCAAGGCGCTCAAGGGCGCGAAGATGGATGAGAAGGCGCTTGCCCGGCAGGAGGCCATCATCCTCTCCATGACCCAGGCCGAGCGCGACAACCCCGCCATCCTCAACTCCAGCCGCAAAAAGCGCATCGCCGCGGGCTCCGGCACACAGGTGGTGGACGTGAACCGGCTCATCAAGCAGTTTGAGGCCATGCAGCAGATGATGAAGCAGTTCTCCGGCAAGAACATGCGCAAGCTGCAGAAGAAGATGGGCAAAATGGGCGGCATGCCCGGCGGCTTCCCGGGCTTCGGGATTTGACCGAGCCCCTACAAAGGTTTACAATACGCGATCCGCGTTTGTAATAGATATGTCAATACTATTTGGAGGAGAAATACAATGGTTAAAATCAGACTTCGCAGAATGGGCGCCAAGAAGGCTCCTTACTACCGCATCGTCGTTGCGGATTCCCGCAGCCCCCGTGACGGCCGCTTCATCGAGGAAGTCGGCCTGTACGATCCCATGGCCGACGGCAGCAAGCTGACGGTCAAGATGGACCGCGTGGAGTACTGGATCGCCAACGGCGCTCAGCCCACCGACACCGTCCGCGGACTGCTCAAGAAGGTCGAGGCCTGAAAAAGGAGTTTCTACCGGCATGAAAGAACTTTTGACCTACATCGTGCAGAGTCTGGTCGAGCATCCCGATCAGGTCTCTGTGACCGAGCGCAAAGCCGACGGCGAGACCATTTTTGAGGTCCGCGTGGCCGACGGCGATATGGGCAAGGTCATCGGCCGGCAGGGCAGGATCGTCAAGCAGATCCGTATCCTTATGCGGGCCGTTGCCCAGCGAAAGGGCAAGAAAGTTTCCGTTGAGATCATGGACTGATCGCGACAAAAAAGCAGCCGTCGAAAAGACGGCTGCTTTTTTGTCGGCAGATGAAGACCGCTTTGCTGAGCTTCCCACGCCGGGCGAGCGCAAGGCTCGCCCCTACTTGAACAGGATCAGGGCGATGGCCTCCAGATCTCCCTCGCCGATGTTTTTGAGAGCGTGGCCCTCCTCGGCGTCGACAAAGGTCAGGTCGCCCGGGCCGACCTCGACCTCGGTGCCGTTGTCGTTGTAGAGCCCGCGGCCCTTGAGAACGTAATAGGTCTCGCCGTCGCCGTGGTGGATGTGCCAGCCGACTTCACAGCCGGGCCTGAGCAGCAGATGGGAAAAGACCCTGCCCTTGCCGTACATCTCCGGCGCGCCGTTGAGGATATGCTGCAGAACGGCCTCTCCCTCGCCGTTGAACATTTTCTTGGTTTCCACACGTTTTTCTTCGCTGCGTCTGATCATGGATGTGCGCCTCCTTGGCTTGTGTTGCTCCCATTATACCGCGGGAAGCCTCCGGAGGCAACTGCAAAAACGAAGGCTTGCAGGCCGGCCGGCACTATGATAAAGTAACAGCAGGATCGCGGGAGGAGGCGGAAGAATGGCAGACAGCACAAAGCTCACACGCTGGCATGTGGTCTTCGCGGGGCGCGTGCAGCATGTCGGCTTCCGCTATACCGCGTACTATCTCGCCAAAAGCCTCTATTTGACCGGCTGGGTGGACAACCTGCCCGACGGGCGGGTGGAGATGGAGGCGCAGGGTCCCGTCGCCCTGCTGCGCAGGCTGGTGCTGCAGCTTAAAAGCCGCCCGCATATCCACATCACGGACATGGACATCACCGAGATGCCGGTCAAAGCATATGACCGCCGCTTCGAGGTGCGCGGCTACGACGAGTATTGAGAAAACGCGGGAATACCGGCAAAAAGCCTTGTGTATTTCCCGCGATATGCTATAATAATTATTCTAAGCCTTTGATTATCGAAGGAGAAGCTCCGCTGTCCGCGGGGCTGCACATACAGGAGGAAACAGGCATGAGTGATTTTGAATCGAAGATTTACCGGGCGCTGCACGAGGCGGTGCTCTCACTGTACGAGCTGGACATGGACGAGACCGTTCTGGTCGTGGAGACGCCGAAGGACACCAGGCTGGGCGACTACGCCACCAGCGCCGCGATGAAGCTCGCGCGCAGCCTGCGCAAGAATCCGGTGGAGATCGCGGAGCAGCTTGCCGGCAAGCTGGCGGAGCTGCTGCCCGAGGCGGAGTCCATCAGCGTTGCGCGCCCCGGCTTCATCAACTTCAAGCTGAAAAACACCGCCCTCTCGGCGCTGATCAATCAGGTCATCGACGCGGGCGAGCACTACGGCGAGAACGAGAGCGGCAAGGGCAAAAAGATCCTCGTCGAGTGGGTCTCCGCCAACCCCACGGGCGACCTGCACTGCGGCCACGCCCGCAACG
>CAMJQX010000053.1 GCA_946408145.1 uncultured Clostridia bacterium | reverse complement strand
GCCGCAGTCCCGGAGGGTGAAAAACCGCTGCACGGGGAAGGCCGCAGGATCTGCATCAGCGGCGCGCCCTGCGCGAGGATCAGCGCGGAGGCTCTGTGTCCCGGGGCGGAATACGCGGTCCGCGCGGAGCTTGACGAGGCGGAGCCTCATCCCGGCTTTCTCTCCGACACGGCCCTGCCGCCCGCGCTGCGCGCGTTTCTCGACGCGCCGCGCGGCGAGGCGAAGAGAGCCGCCCGCAAGCGGGCGGAGGCGCTGATCGCCGAACTGGAGAAGGACGGACGGGACTGCGTGCTCTTCAGCCATCCCGGGCAGATCCCGCTGCTGATGGACGCACTGCGCCGGCGAGGCTGCTGCTTCAACCGCTTTTACACGGGCGCCGTCCGTCCGCTCGAGCGCATCCTGGCCACCAGCCGCACGGCGCACTGCGGCGGCTGCGGGCACAACTGCATGCTCTCGAACCCCGGCTGCGGCGTGGGCCGCGACAAGGCCCGCCGCGCGGGGATCCCCTTCAAGACATAAGGAGAGGCACATGGTTCTGAAACGAAACGAGCAGAGCTTTCTGCTCGACAGTATGCTTGAGATGGGCGAGCTGCTGCTGGACTGCGGCGCGGAGGTCAGCCGTGTGGAAGACACGCTCTCCCGCCTCGGCGCGGCCTACGGCGCCGAGCGCACCGACGTCTTCGTCATCCCCTCCATCATCAGCATCAGCATGGAATTTGCCGGGGAGAAGGCGCTGACCGAGACCCGGCGCATCCATTCCAACGGCTCGAACGACTTTTACCGGCTGGAAAAGCTCAACACGCTCTCCCGCAGCTGCTGCGCCGATCCCCTGCCGCTGCCCGAGCTGCGCCGTTCGCTGGATACGGTGGCCGCCGGTCACAAGCCGCTGCGCGTGATCCTGGGCGGCAGCGTGCTGGCCGCCTTCAGCTTCGCCGTCTTTTTCGGCGGCAGTGTCTGGGACGGGCTGGCGGCGGCGCTTTTCGCCGTGGCGGTCTGCCTGCTGCAGGAATACCTCGGCAGGACCGAGCTCAACACCGCGGCCTTCAATCTGGTGATCTCGCTGCTGATCGGCCTCGGCGTGGGGCTCCTCGCCGCCCTGCTGCCGGCGCTGCACATGGACAAGATCCTCATCGGCGACATCATGCTGCTGATCCCCGGTCTCGCCATGACCAACGCCATCCGCAACATGCTGGTCGGCAACACGATCTCCGGCGCGGTCCGGCTGGCGGAGAGTCTGATCTGGGCGGTGGCGCTCGCGAGCGGCTTCATGATCGCGCTGCTGATCGTCAGCGCGCTGTTTTGAGAGGGGGCTGCAGCATGAACCACGTCGTACAGATCGCCGCGGCCTTCTTCGGCTCGCTCGGCTTTGCGCTGCTCTTCGGGCTGCGCCGCCGTTATCTGCTGCCCGCCTCCCTCGGCGGCCTGCTCAGCTGGGCGCTCTATCTGCTGCTGGAGCATCTGCTCTCCTCGCCCTTTCTGGCCTGCTTCGCCGCCTCCGCCTTCTCCATGGTGTACGCGGAGCTGCTGGCGCATTGGATGCGCAGCCCGACCACGCTCTTCGTGATCCCCGCCATCATCCCCCTCGTCCCCGGCAGCTCGCTGTACTACGCGATGAGCTCCGCGGTGCAGCGCGATCTGGCGAACGCGCGGGAATACGGCTCCCAGACGCTCGAGCTGGCGCTGGCGATCGCCGCGGGCATGAGCTTTGTCCTCGCCTGCCGTGAGCTTCACACACGGCGGAAAATATAGAGATTGATCAGCAAGGAGTGTTATCATGTTTCTGGAACTGACAAAAAAGCTCGGCAAGCCGATCTGTGCCGCGCTGTACGCCGCCTTCGCCGCGCTGGCCGCGAAGAAAAAGCCGCTGCCCCTGCTGATCCTGCTGGGGCTGCACACCATGGAGTACTTCACCGAGGGCCGCAGGCTCGCCGCCGAGCGCGGCATCGGGAAACTCGAGGCCCTGTGCCAGTGCCTGGCCTTCGGCTTCACCTGGTGGCTGCCGATCAAGAAGGGCTGACGCTGTTCTATTGATCTGTATGCGCCCCCCATTCTTTCTTTTCTTCTTGAGAAAAGAAAGAACGCGCCGCGCCCGGTGTAAGAAAGAAAAGATCGCCGGCTTGTGCAGATGACTTAGGAGAAGGTCAGACCAAGGGTCGCCGCCTGTTCAGAGACACGTGCCCGGAACGCTTCGGTGTCCGCTGCCGCTATGCTGTACGGATTGAGCATTGTACGTCTCTTTTCCGGGCGGCTCGGATAGTGAAAGAACGTCGAGCCGCGGAGCGGAGCGTGTTTCAGCGCCCGTCAGGCGTACAACACTGCGGCGACGACCTGAAAATTGCCCTCTTGCTCCCCTGTTCTGCGTGGAGTCCGGAGGAGCCTTCCGCTGGTCATCTTTCTTGGGATATGCAAGAACCGCTTCTTTCCGCGAGAGGAAAGAAACGGTTCTTCTTATTTTACGAATCAAAGAAAGCGTAGTTTTGCGTTCAATACACCCGCCGGATCTCGCCGCTCACGCCGTAGCTGCGGCGGAAGCTCTCCAGATCCGCTTCGCTGCGGATCAGCATGAGCTCGCGCAGCTTGCCCGTCTCGCGCTCGCGCATGCAGGCGACCTGCTCGCCCGTGCAGATGCTGCAGCGCAGCACCGGCTCGTACCGCTCCGGCGGGAACTGCGGCGGCGTCTCTTTTTTCCTGGAAAACAGACCCATCTCAAATCTCCTCTCTGTTCAGGGCGAAAAGCCCTCCGGCGCCGCCGGTGTGCACGAAGAGCACGCGCTCGTCCTTTCGGAAGGCGCCCTCCTCCGCCATGGCGATCAGCCCCGCGAAGGCCTTGCCCGTGTAGACCGGATCGAGGAAGATGCCCTCCTGCTCCGCCATCAGGCGCACGGCGGCGTTCCCCTCCGCGGAGGGGACGGCGTAGCCGGGGCCGCACACGTCGCGCAGCGTATAGTCCTCCGGGCCGATCCCGACCTCGGCCTCCAGCAGCGCCGCCGCCTCGCGCATCAGGCGCGGCGTGATCTCCTCGAAGGGGTCGGTGTCCACCATCATGCCGTGCACCCTCGTGCCGGGCAGATAGAGCTTCGCTCCCAGCGCGAGCCCCGCCATGGTGCCGCCGCTGCCCTCGGCGCAGACGATGTGGTCAAAGCGCGGCCCCTGCTCGGAGAGCTCCCGCGCGCATTCGACGTAGCCGATGCTGCCGAGTGCGTTGGAGCCGCCGCAGGGGATCTTGTAGTACGGCAGGCCGAGGCTCTGCCCGACGCGGTCCATCTCGTCGTAGATGTCCGCGTAATCGTCTGTATCGACAAAGCGGACCTCCGTCCCCAGCAGCCGCTCCAGCAGCTGATTGCCGACGCAGGCGGTCACGCCGCGCTTTTTCAGGATCAGGATCGCCTTCATGCCGAGGCGGTTGGCCGCCGCGGCGGTGAGCATGGCGTGATTGGACTGCGCGCCGCCCGTCGTGAAGACGAGCTCCGCCCCCTGCGCCTTCGCCTCGGCCAGCAGGAACTCCAGCTTTCGTACCTTGTTGCCGCCGAGGCCGAGCCCCGTCAGATCGTCCCGCTTGATCCACAGCTCGATCCCCAGCAAGCGGCTGAGCTTTTCGAGCCGGTGGACCGGCGTGGGGAAGAGCCCCAGCGAGAGCCGGGGCAGCTCGTTTGGATCTCTCATGACTCTCCCTCAGGCAAAATGTACGACGTCGTCAAAGGCGCGCTTGGGGACATAGTAGTCCCGCTTCTCGTCCACAAAATAGTTATAGCCGCCGTCCTCCGGCATGTCCACTATCGTGCTGCGGTGGGCGGGATAGCCCAGCGCGATCGCGAGGCGCAGTGTGTCCTCCTCCGGGATGCCGAAGCGCTGCTTGATCGCCGGGCCGTTGATCGCGCCCATGAAGCAGCTGCCCACGCCGTGCGCCCAGGCGCTGGTGGCGATGATGTTCGCGGCGATGCCCACGTCCACGTCGGCAAAGGCGATCGCGTCGGCCTTTTTGATCACGAGGATGAAGGCGGTCGGCTGCTCGCCCTCCCTGGGCGTGCCGATCTCGGGCGGCAGGGCCGCGGCCCACTTGACCAGCGGCTGCATATCGCGCACGGCCTCCGGGCTCGTGACGGCGATATAGCGCAGGGGCTGGGCGTTCTTCGCGCTGCTGCCGATGCGGGCGTTCTCCAGCGCCTCGCGGACGATCTCCTCCCCCACCGGCTCCTGCGTGAAGCGGCGGTAGGTGCGGCAGCCGACATACAATTCGTGCAGATCCATAGATTGTTCTCCTTTCCTGATCGCCCCCTGCGGGGCGCTGTCCGGCACAGGGGGAGTCCCGCTCCCCTTTCTTCTGTCTGTGTCCAGTATACTCCCGAATAGCGCGTCTGCCAAGAGGCTGCTTTCCCCCGGCCGGCATTTCTTTCCTTCTCTTGACAATGCCGCCCGGCTGTACTAAACTGACGGCCGGAAACGGAGGTGTCCCGCATGCTGACATGGCTCTCGGCAAACCTGGCTGATATCGTGGTCGCTGCGATCCTGCTCGCCGCCGCGGCGCTCGCGGTCCGCACGATGATCCGGAACAAAAAAGCGGGCAAGTCCTCCTGCGGCTGTGACTGCGCCTCCTGCGGCGCCTGCGGGAGCTGCGCCGCGAAGAAGAAAGAAAAATAAGATTCCTCACGAACACAGGAGCGGAGCCGGTTTTCCGGCTCCGCTCCTGTGTTCATATTCAATCCTTCTGATATACCGTGAAGCCGTGCTCCAGATGCCGCTTCTCCTCCGGCGGCAGGGTCATGTAATCGCCATAGGTCTGGCGCAGGATGACGTCGTAGTTTTTCGGCGCCGTGAAGAGCTCTCCCTCAAAGGGCAGCTCAAAGGTCTCGTCAAACCATTCCGTGCGGAAGATCGATCCCTCCCGGCACATATAGCTCGTCATCTCGCCGCAGACGGCGGTGCGCTCTCCCCGGGTCGCGCCGAAGGCAACGTCGTTCATCTTCCTCGCCAGCAGATTCCCGGGCAGCAGCCGCAGGGCCAGCTTGTTGGCGCGCAGCGCGAGGCGCTTGACGGGGTTTTTCTGCTCGTTCGGATCCTCGTTGGTACGGCGGTACTGGTCGCGCAGGAACTGCTGGCGCCTCAGGATCTTCGCGCGCTGCGCGTCGTCCTCCGGCAGATAGTCGAAGGCAAAGATGTCGATATACAGGCCGAGACTGTCCCGCAGGCGGTTTTTCTCGATCAGCACCGTGCTCTCGTCGACGATCTTGCCCATATTGTGGCAGTAGTCGGGGTCGTTCTCCGGGCATTTGGCCCTGAGCGCGTCGGTCCGGCCGATGTTGAACTCCCGCATCAGGATATCGTAGTCCCCGCGGAACATGATCAGGTCCACGTCGTCGTCCCAGGGGATGAAGCCCCCGTGCCGCACCGCGCCGATCAGCGTGCCGTAGGCCAGATAGTAGGTCAGGCCGCGCTCCTCGCAGAACTCGCGTACCTTGCACATGATGGCAAGCTCGCGGGCCTTGATCTCGTCAACCGTCAGTTCTCTCATGTCTTCTCCTAAACAGCTTCAGCGGCGGGGCCTCCGCGCGCACGAATTCCTTGCGGTAGCGCCAGGTGAAAAACAGGCGCGTGAGCAGCAGCACCAGCTCCGTGGTGCAGCGCAGGAAGGCCAGATTCAGCAGCGTGAAATGCCCGCTCAGGCCGAGCGCCAGCAGGCCCGCGATCTGAAAGCAGGCGGAGAACACCGTGGTCGCGGTGATCTGCACGGTCTTGCCGAGCGCGCCGATCGTCGGCCAGCCGAAGAGCATGGCCGGGAAGCTGAAAAACAGGATCGGGATCATCGCCCGGAAGAGGTAGGCCGCGCCGACGTACTTGCCGCCGCCGAGGATCAGCAGCGCATAGTCCGCCGCCAGCCAGCAGAACAGGCAGCCCGCCGCGACGATGGGCATGAAGATCTTGAGCATCTGCTTGATCTGGTTGATGTTCTTCGTCTTCACCATATCGGGATAGACGCCGTCGGTGATGGGCGAATAGAAGGACTGGATCGCGCTGACCATGGACAGGCACACGCCCCAGTAGGCCACATCCGACGGCGCCTGATAGACGCCGACGAGCAGGGTATTGAGCACGTTGAAGGCCGTGGTCGCCATATTGGACAGGAAGTAGAGGGCCGATTCCTTCAGCTTCCTCCACGCCCTCCGCAGCGAGCCGAGGCGGACGCGGATACCGAGCTTTTTCAGCTCGACCAGCACCAGCGTGACCGCCGCGACGCCGCCGACGATGTCCAGGATCTGGATCCACATCATGTCCTTGTCCCCGTGGACGAACACGAAAGTCAGCACCGCGGCCGTGCCGCGCATGACCAGGAAGCGGGAGGTGATGACCTGCATCCGCTCCAATCCGCGGAAGATGTAGTCGAAGAGGAAGATCGTCAGAAAGATCGGCACGAAGGAGATCAGCGTGTACAACTCGTAGCCGCGCAGGATCGGCAGCGTCCAGGTCAGCACGACAAGGCCTGCGAAGGCCATCGCCGCCAGCAGCAGCCGCGCCAGCAGGATGTCTCCCGAGATCTCTCCCACTTCTTCCATGCTCTCGCGCGCCATGACGATGTCCTTGGTGCCGGAGAGCATGAAGCCGAAGTCGACGATCATCTGCAGGTAGGTGCCCATGCTCTTGACATACAGGACCACACCGTAGGCGTCCGTAGAAATGACGCGCGCCAGGTAGGGCACCGTGACGAAGGGGAGCAGGATCTTGGCGATGCTGTAGCCGTACAGCATGATGATATTTTTGAAAACGTTCTTTTTCATGTTTCTGTGAGCTCCTCCCCCTCCGGCGGCGCGTGCGGCGCGGCCCACGCGGGAGGCTCCGTTTCTCTCTCCGGCTCCCGGGGGCACAGCACCGCGAGGTTCGCGGCCAGCGGGTAGAGCATCAGCAGGGCCGGGTAGTTGCAGGATTCGGTGAGGAAGATGATGAAGAGGCCGGCCATCGGCGCGATCACCGCGCACTTGTATGCGCCCGGCGGGGCCTGCCGGATCCTTCGGATCACA
Source organism: uncultured Clostridia bacterium (assembly GCA_946408145.1). The sequence goes on along the minus strand of CAMJQX010000053.1, from coordinate 2,151 downwards.
AGGATATTGAGCAGCAAAAACAGCCCGATCCCCAGCACGCCGGCAATATACCAGTATTGGAGATAGGCGTTGTGCGCGTGGCTGTACAGATCGTCCGCCGAGGCGGTCAGGGCGATCTTTTTTTCAAAGCCGTGCCCGAGCCAGGGCTCGGCGCGGATGATCTCGACCGCTTTTTTCCAGATAGAGGCGCGGCCGGAGAAGGTCGGCGATTTGTGAAGGTATTTCCGGATCGCGCTGCGCAGGGCGGGCACGTTGTCGGTCACCTGGAAGACGGTGATGGCGAGATCCGCCGCGAGCGAGGCCAGCCAGAACGCCGAAAGCAGGCGCGGCCGTTCCTTCCGGCAGCTGAGCAGGTATATCGCCCCCATCGCGCAGATGCCGACCACTGCCGTGGCGCTCCAGGTGATGAAGACAGACAGGACGCCCGCCGCGATCAGGCCGATCGAGCGCAGGCGGTTCATGCCGTTTTTGAGGTTCATCAGCGCCGCCATGCAGGCGGGCATGACGAAGATCATGAAGCTGTTGGGCAGGCCGAGGAAATAGTAGGCATGGATCTCGTCGGCGCTGTACATGCCCTCGGGGCGAAACAGCAGCACCGTGAGAAAATTCAGCCAGATCAGCCATTCGAAGTTCATCAGCAGGGCCCGCAGCAGCAGCTTCGGCTCCTTCTGCGAGAAATAGTCCACCGCCAGCACGAGGGCGCTGAGCGCGGCGCCGTTGATGACGGAGGCGACCAGGCGCTCGGGGTTGCGCAGCAGCGTCACGACGACGATCCAGATCTCAAGAAACAGAAAGACCGCCGCGGGAGTGCTCATCCGGTATTGGTTGGAGACCCACAGCAGCACGATCAGCACGACGCACAAAAGCCGCCCCATGTCGAACAGCGTCTCCAGATGGGGAAACAGGTATTCGAGGCTGTGGGGCTTCAAAAACGGGAGGATCAGCAGGAAGATCCCGATCTGTCTGAGGTCGATGCTCTTTCTCATGGCAGCAGCTCTTTCAAAGAGAATCAGATTTCAACGAGGTCCTTTCCGGCGCGGAAGTCCTCCATGAAGCGGCAGATGGCCGCGGAGGTGCCCGCGTCGATGGCGAAGCTCTGCCTCCCGGTCTCGACAGCCTTGGCGAAAGCCACAAGCTCGTAGCGGATGCCCTCGCCGTCGAGCTGGTAGAAGTAGCGCTTGTTGTTGTTCGGATCCTCGTAGCGGATCTCAAAGTAGTCGGTCTTCCACCAGGGCGCGGGGACGTAGACATAGCCGTTCGTGCCGGAGATCACCAGCTCGCCCTCGGACTTGACGCCGGTGCCGGCCTTGATGGAGGCCACCGCGCCGGGATAGACGAAGTCCGCCTTGACGAAACTGTCGTGCTCCTTGTTTTCGTCGAACCAGCGCACGGCACAGCTCTTGCTGCGGTAATCCCTGCCCAGCAGCTGCAGCACAGGCAGCAGCGCCGTCGTGCCCCACTCGTAGATGTTGTCCCAATGGCGGCCCGCCTCGGCAGGGTCCTGCTCCGCCGCGTCGCGCAGGCTGGTGCAGGTTGCGTCCACCGAGACGATCTTCCCGATCCTGCCGCTCTTGAGCAGCAGCAGCATGCGGGCGTAGGCGGTGGCGTAGGCGGTCTTGATCGCGTCCATCAGGATCAGCCCCTTCTCCGCCGCGAGCTCCTGCAGTTCGGCGCACTGCGCCTCGGACAGCGCCATCGGCGCCTCGCAGAGCACATGCCTGCCGCGCTCGAGCGCAAGCTTGACCTGCGCGTAGTGCTCCTCCGGCTGAGAGCGGATATAGACCGCGTCCACCTTTTCCAGGAGCTCCTCATAGTTCTCTGTGGCAAAGCCCAGGCCACGGATCGCGTCGGAGAGGCGGCCGAGGCTGCGGGTGCAGATGCCGGTCACGTGGATGCCGTTGACGAAGCGGCTCTCCTTCTCGATCTTGTTGAGGAAGTCCGCGTCGCCCACGAGGCCGAGGGAGACGGCCCGCCTGCTCTGGCGCAGCTCCGTACTGGAGACGCCCTCGGTGCGGGGCAGATAGATGACCTGGCAGTACTCGTTGAGGTAGTCGAACTTGCCGACCCAGTCGGAGCCGACCGTGAAGATATCCACGCCGTAGCGGCGGATATCGTCGATCTTCTGGCCCTCGTACTCCTCGATGATGACCT
>CAMJQX010000052.1 GCA_946408145.1 uncultured Clostridia bacterium | reverse complement strand
CCGTAGCGGCGGATATCGTCGATCTTCTGGCCCTCGTACTCCTCGATGATGACCTCGTCGGCGATGCCGGTGGCCTTGACGGCCTCGACGCGCTCCATCAGGGACTGCTGGACGTTGATTTTGCCGCGGGTCTTGTCGAAGTCGTCGGCCGTGACGCCGACGATCAGATAGTCGCCCAGCGCCTTGGCCCGCTCCAGCAGGCGGATATGCCCGTAGTGCAGCAGGTCATAGGTGCCGTAGGTGATGACTTTAACCATATCTGTCTCTCCCGTGCGGCTCTCGCGAGCCGGTGTTTGTCAGATGATGCCGCGTCTCTGCAGGTCGCGGAAGGCCGCGATCAGCGTGTCGTAATCCTCGGTGTGCAGGTCGCCGATGTGGCCGACGCGGAAGACGGTGTCCCGCATGTCGCCGCCGTTGGGGCAGATCCAGATGCCGTACTCGTCCTTGAGGATCGTGAAGATGTCGAAGGCCTTGGCGGTGGTGGGGTGCAGCGGGGTCACCGCGTTCGTCGGGGACTCGGACACCAGTTCGAAGGGCAGGTCGGCGATCTGCGCGCGGAAATAGGCCGCGAGCGCCCCGATGCGGGCGATCTCGGCGTCCACGCCGCCGTCGCGGTCGATCTGCCGCAGGCGGGCGTTGATCTGCCGCAGCGTCCCCACCGCGGGGGTAAAGGGCGTCTGCCCGCGCTCGCCGTTTTTCAGCGCGTCCTTCAGGTCCAGATACATGCTTTTGGTCTTCCCGGCGGCCACGCGCGCCAGTGCGCGGGGCGCCAGCACGATCAGGGACACGCCCGGCGGGCAGGCCAGCGCCTTCTGGGAGCCGGTGATCATCAGGTCGATGCCCTTGGCCGTCATGTCCAGCGGGTCGGTGAAGAAAGCGCTGATCGCGTCCACGATCAGGTAAATGTCGTTGCGGCGGCAGAAGTCGCCGATCAGGTCGATGTCGTACAGCACGCCCGTGGAGGTCTCGTCGATGTTCACGAGGAAGGCGGTGTAGCCCTGGTTTTCATAGGGCGCGAGCATCTCGGCCTTCAGGGCGGCGCCCCTGCGCATCTTGATCTCGGTGTGCGGGATCTCATGCAGCTCCAGCAGCTGCACGAAGCGCTGGCCGAAGCTGCCGCCGTTGATGACGAGCGCCTTGTCGGCGGGCGTGAGCGTGTGCATCACGGAGGCCTCCATGGAGGCGGTGCCCGAGCCGGTCAGGAACACGACGCGGGAGCCCTCGGGGGCCTTGGCGAATTTCAAAACGAGCTTTTCGTTTTCCAGCATCAGGGCGGAGAACTCGGGCGTACGGAAATAGGGCACCTGCTCGGCGCCGATGGCGCGCACCTCTTCCGAGCTCATAACGGGACCGACGGCAAAGTTCAGCATAGTCTTACCTCTCATTTCTCAAATCGGGACTTGCGGGGGAAGCGGGCCTCCATGACCCTGTGCAGCGCGCGCTGCTCCTCCTCGAAGTCAAAGCCCATGGGGTCGTCGTTGAGACAGACGACCTTGTATTTTTTATCCTTGAGCAGCGCCTCCGCCTCGGCGGCGCTGTCCTTTCGGATCGTCAGATACGCGCATTCCGGCCTGTGGGGGACGAACTTGCCCTCGCACAGCTGCCAGTAGCGCATCAGGTACTGGTTCACGTCCTCCCGCCCGCGGAATTTGTGCGAGCAGGTGCGGTCGAGCAGCGCCTCCTCCTCGCGCCACACGGTCTCGAAGGTCTCCTTCAAAAACGGCACGCAGCTGTGATAGTTGCGAAAGCCCGTGTGGGTGCCCCAGGGCAGGAGGTAGAGGTTGTTGAGCACGCCCCTGCCGTTTTTCGGGCTGAGCCACTTGCCGAAGTCCTTCTTCAGCACGGCGCGTTTGGGAAAATGCATGTTGATGACCGCCATCATGTTGAGCATGATGTAGGGCATGAAGTTCGAGACGTCGTCGTTCTTGATGACGCCCCAGACCGCGGTATCCACCGGCAGGCCGTTCCGGAAGAAGTCCTCCTTCCTCGTCGGGCGGCTGAGATACACGTCGTCATTAAAATACACGAACCGGTCCGCAAGGCCCGGCACGCGGTGCATATTCAGCTCGATGGTGTGGGAACTGAAGGTGGGCAGATACTTCTCCGGGATGAACTCCTCATGCCGCACGACATGCAGCTTCGGATGCTCCGTGTCGAGCCAGGGCGGCAGATGCCCCCAGGTCAGCAGATGCACCCTGTTGACCCAGGGCGCGTTCTCCTCGATGCTGCGGAACCAGAAGCGGAACAGGTCCCACTCCCGGTAACGGGCGCTGCTGTTGTCCTGGAGGGAGTTGGCGGTATACTTGTCATGCTCCCGGATCCACGCGGGATCCGAGCCGTCCACCCAGGGGATCACGATATCCACGGGATAGTCAGTCATGGCTCTTCTCCTGTGCTTCGGTGTCCAGGCAGAAGCCGATGGACCAGTGCCTCTCGCGCTCGGCCTCCGGCGGGATGGTCATATAGTCGCCGTACTGGTTTTCCAGATAGGCGTCGGGATCGTGCGGCAGCTGGATCTCAAAGTCCTCGAAGGGTCCCTTGATCGGGGGATAGTACACGTCCTTCGGCATGATGTGCCCGAAGTAGTGCTTGATGTCCGTCGGGACGGCCCAGAGTCCCGTATCCCTCCGGCAGCTGACGGCGCGGTCGAAGAGCTTCGCCCATGTCTCGCAGGGCAGGAAGGAGAACATCGTGCCCACGGTCATGCGCAGCGCATAGTTGACGCGCCCGGCTGTCGTCTGGCGGAAAAACTCCTTTTTCTTCTCGTTGGTCAGATGGCGGAAGAGCGTCGACACCGCGATGTACTGCATACCCATCGCGACCGTGCCCTTGATGCGGCGGGCGGCGGCGTTCGTCGGAACGGACTCGATGCAGAAGATGTCGATATGTACGCCCTGCGGCAAGTCGGTATCCATGGTCTGGAGGCTGGCCTTGACGGTGTTCTTTTTGTACACCGCCGTGATCATGCTCTCCAGCGGGTATTTCGACGCGGGCGAGGTGATCTCGTATTTGTCGCCGAGCGTGCGGTCAAAGATCTCCAAAAAGCGCTTGAGATCGGGCCGCGGCATCAGCAGGTCCACGTCGTCGTCCCAGGGGATGAAGCCCTGATGGCGCACGGAACCGAGCGCGGTGCCGCCGGCGGCCATGTAGCAGATCCCGTTTTCGCGGCAGACGCGGTCGATATCCTTGATGATCTCCAGAAAGCAGTCCTGCAGCTGCCGCAGCTCCTCGTCGGAGATATAGTGGATCTCCTTCATCGGGGGCAGCTCCTGCATGGCGCGGCGCGTGGAGAGCGCGTTTTTCAAAAAGCCCATGGCAAAGCTCCGTTATTTCTGTACAAAGTATTTGACGCCGCGGTACTGCTTATAGCCGTGCTCAAGGTCCATGAACACGGTGTCGTGCCGCGGGACGCGGTCCTCCTCCGGCGGAAGCTGCATATAGTCGCCGTAGGAGATGCGCAGATACTGATCCACGTCCGCCGGAACGGGCATCTCGTGCCCCTCGAAGACCGCGGTGCCCGGATGCAGGAACCACTCCTTCGGAAAGCGCTGGCGCATGATGGAAAGCCCCTCCCCGAAGGAGGCGACCAGCGGATGCTCCTCGACGGCGTAGCGGCTGTGCATCTTCTCCTCATGCTTCCAGATACGGTAGCGGGCCTTCGGCGAGCGGACGATGCCGAGGGCCGTTTTCGTCATATAATAAAAAAGCCGGCCCTTGTGCTCGGGAAGCCGCTGAAAATTGAAACAGCAGTACATCATCCCGTGCGCCATCTGCATCAGCCGCGCGGCGCCTCCGTCCGCCACCGCGTCCAGCGGGATCACGTCGATCATCAAGCCCTGGTGGATGTCCAGATCGACGCTGTGCCGGTTGATGAAGGTTGTGCTGCTGTCCTTGATCTCGGTGGCGGTATGGTGGATGTTATACTGCTCGTTGGAGCGGACGCAGGCGAAGCGCTCCGTGTCGGCAAAGCGCTCCCACAGTCCGCCGAGGCGTTCATAGTCTTCGCGCAGCATGAACACGTCCACATCGTCGTCCCAGGGGATAAAGCCCTGATGCCGCACGGCGCCGAGGCAGGTGCCGCCGGCGAGCGTGAAGAGCAGATCGTGTTCCTCGCAGAAGCGCTGGAAATACAACAGGATCTCCAGCAGCTTGTCCTGGATCTTTCTGGTTTCGGCCAGTTGTTCGTTCATACGGTTCCGTTATCCCCTCTTGTCCACCGAACGCAGCACGCCATCGCGCGTGCTTTCGACGCAGTAGCAGTAGTCAAGTATCTCCGTCCCCTCATAGCTGAGCGAGCAGAAGGCCTTGCGCGCGGTCTTGGAGCAATGCGTCAGCCCGCGGGTCACGAGGCCCGCCGCCCTGCTGATCAGCAGCTTTTTCCCCATGCCCTCCGCGATCCAGCGGGCGAGCTCCGTCGTGGAGACGCGCTCCCGGTTCTGCGGGAAATAGAGGCCGGAGAAGCCCTCGTCCACCGCGAGGGTCAGGAAGGCGCAGAGATTTTCGATACTCAGGACGCTTCGTCTGTTGTCGACGTTGGGAAAGACAGGCGTCTTCCCGACAAGGGAGACCAGCGAGGCATAGTTTCCCTTGCAGCCCTTGCCGAAGACCATGGGCGGGCGCAGGATGCAGACCTTGAAGCTCTCATCCTCAAGCGCCTTCAGCCCGGTCTCCGCCTCCAGCTTGGAGCGGCCGTAATGCGTGGTCGGGCCGGTCTCGGTGCGCGGCGTGATCACACCCTCGTCCAGCCCGTACACGCTCATCGAACTCATGTAGATGAACTGCCGGACGCCCTCGGCCTTCGCCTTGCGGGCGACAGCCAGCGTCAGGTCTCTGTTGATTTCATAATACTCGGACGCGTTCTGTGCCGTCTCCTTCACATGAGTAAGCCCGGCAGCATGGAAGATCGTGTCGTACGCCGCGAAGGAGAGCGTTTCCCAGGCATGGCCGCGCAGAGAGATCCCTTCCGCCGAATGCGCGGTGTTTTCGCGCAGATACGCCGCAAAGGCTCTCCCGATATAAGAACTGTTTCCTGTGATGAGGACATGGCTCATGTTCGTCATTCTCCATCGTCAGCTTCGTTTCAGGGCGCAATAACCCTATTCTTAGGTATTTTAGCACAAATACCGCAAAGAATCAATACGCAGACCACGCTGTTTTCCGTTTTCTATGCAAACAGCTTATGCCGTACGCCGTTCAGGCCTTTTCCGTCAGCGTGAAGTCCCGGATCAATCCGGCGATCTTCGTGCTGTGGACGATGTAAGAGCCGTGGTCCTCCCCCTGCAGGATACGCAGCCGCGCGCCGGGAACGGCAGAGGCGATGTGCCGCGTCTCCTGCGGCAGGATCAGATCGCCGCTGCCGGCCAGCACCAGCGTCCGCGCCCGGATCGCGCGAAGTCTGTCGTCGGAGATGCTCGGCTCGCGCAGCATGAGGGCGAGCCTGTCGTCCGGTCTTAGGATGTTCATGCCCCAAATGGCCGTGCGCAGCCAGCGTTTGACGCCCTTCGGGTTCAGGTTTGCGCCGCTGACGATCAGCGTCGTGATCCGATCGCAGCGCGAGGCCGCCAGCAGGCCGACGATGCCGCCGTCGCTGAAGCCGTAGAAGATCACGTCCCGCAGGTCCAGCGCCTCGATCAGCGCGGTCATGTCCGCGGCCATGTCCTCATAGTGGAGCGTGCGCACGCGGCTGCTGCGTCCGTGTCCGCGGGAGTCGACGGCGTAGACGCAGAAGTCCTCCCTGAGCACCGCCGCGGCCTCGTTGAAGATGCTGTGATCCTCGCTGTTTCCGTGCACCAGGAGCAGCGGTCTCCCCTGTCCGGTCTTTTCGTAATACAGCTCCACGCCGTTGACTTTCGCGATCATAGCCATTCCTCCGAATCGTTTTTCCGGCGCTCATCTTACCACATCCCCGCGCGGGCCGCAAGGATGAAAAACCGGCTGCGGATCGCTCCGCAGCCGGGTCCTGCTATGTTTTCTTTTGTTCCGTCTGGATAGCCGGGTCTTACTGCTTGGCAGGCTTCATCGCAGCGATGATCCAGAAGACCACCAGGGCCGCGACGGAGACGACGTACCAGATGACCTGGTTGCCGCCGAAGAAGTCGATCATCTGACCGGCAAGCACGAAGGCCATGACGATGGGCACGACGAACTTGACGCAGAAGCGGTAGAACTTCTTGAAGCCCTCGGAGGGATCGCCGTGGGCGACCTCGTCGAGAACCAGCTCGGGGCTCTGCTCCCAGCCGATCATCAGGGCCATCAGCATGGCGCCGAGAGGCATCGCGATACCCTCAGACCAGCAGTCCATGAAGTCGAGGAAGCAATCCAGGAAGGTGGGGATGCTGCTCAGGCCGAGCAGGCTCGCCGGGGAGAAGTTGGAGCCCAGACCGTCGGCCGCGACGATGACGGCCTCAATCAGGATGAGCAGGGACACGGTCAGCACGCGCTGCTGACGGGTGTCCTTCTCGCCCTTGGCCAGATCCTTGTCGATCCAGTGGGCGGCGATGGTCTCCATCAGGGAGATGGCGGAGGAAATGGCAGCGATCAGGACCAGGACGTAGAAGATGACGCCGAAGAGAGGTCCGAGCTTGCCCATGTTGGAGAACACGTCCTGCAGGGTGATGAACAGCAGGCCGGGGCCGCGCAGGGTGATCTCACCGGGGGCCATGCCCTGGCTGAGGCCGTAGGAGACGGCGGCGGGGATGACGGCGATACCGGCCATGATGGCGATCAGGGTATCGGCCGCAACGATGATGACGGAGTTCTTGACCAGGTTCTCCTCCTTCGACAGGTAGGAGCCGTAGGTCAGGATGGCGCCCATGGCCAGGGACAGGGAGAAGAACATCTGGCCGCCGGCGGTACCGAGGACCGTCACGAGGTCAGGCGCTTTGTCGATAAAGCCTGCCTTGACCGCGTAGCCGGGGACGAACATGAACTTCAGGCCTTCCGCCGCGTTGGGCAGGGTCAGGGAGCGGACGATGATGACGAGCAGCATCACGAACAGAGCGGGCATGCCGATCTTGTTGAACTTCTCGATGCCGCCGGAGACGCCGCCCTGCACGATGATCATGCAGATGATGATGAACAGGGCCGTGAACACCACGCAGCCGAGCGGGGTGGTCAGCATGGCGCCGAACACGTCGCCGCCGGACATGGCGACGGCCTCGTTGCCGAAGCTCAGCTTGGTCATGTTCAGCGCGATGTACTGCAGGCAGTAGCCGCCGAGAACGGTGTAGAAGCTCATGATCAGGAACGGGGCGATCGTGGCCAGCCAGCCGATCCAGGCAAACTTCTTCGTTACCTTCTGGTATGCGTCAATGGGGCTCAGCTTGGTCTTGCGGCCGATGGCAAGCTCCGAGACCATGATGATCATGCCGACAAAGACCGCCAGCAGCAGGTAAACGATCAGGAAGGTGAAGCCGCCGGATTTGCCCATCTTGTACGGGAAGCCCCAGATGTTGCCCAGACCGACAGCCGAACCGATGGCAGCAAGCAGGAAGCCTAAATTGCTGCCCCAGGAACTGCGATTGTTTTCCATAAAAACTCTCCTCTCTAAAACTTTCCTCTCCAAAGCCGAAATAAAAAGAATCTGACCGATCCAACGAACAGCAGCCGCCGTGACGAATCCGTGCATGCACTCTGGCCAAAGACCGAACAGACCTTTTTCCTTGCTTTGTATAAAGAATTATAGCATCTCTCTTGCATTTTACCAAACTCTGCATTATCATATATGTAATTAGAAAACGTCATGGATGTCATGCGACATAAGAAAGAGAAATAGTCGAAATGGATACGAAGAAGATCGCCGCCATGCTGGCGGCCGTGGAAAAAGGCAGTCTGACCTCGGCGGCGCGGGAGCTGGGCTACACCCAGTCGGGGCTGACACACATGATGAACGCGCTGGAGGCCGAGCTGGGGCTCAGCCTGCTCGTGCGCAGCAAGAACGGCGTGCACCTCTCCCCCGCGGGCCAGACGCTGCTGCCGCGCATGAGGAAGCTGATGGAGGCCTCGCAGGAGCTGGACGAGGCAATCGAGGCCCTGCGTGAGCAGAGCTTCACCACGCTGCGCCTCGGCGCCTACGCGAGCGTTGCGCGGCAGTGGCTGCCCTCGGTGCTGGCGGAATTTCGCCGCATCAGCCCGGAGACCGATGTCGTCATGGATGTGGCGGGCGTCGAGGAGGTCTATGAAAAGCTCAGGAACGACGAGCTCGACTGCGCGATCGTCAGCTATCAGGAGGCGCTGTGCCAGGGCCTGCAGACGGTCCCGCTGGCGGACGACGCGCTGTTGGCCATTCTCCCGCCCGGCGGCTGCGATGACGCCTCCTTCCCGCTCTCCGGCTTCGAGGGCCGGGAGTTTTTGATGCCCTCCTTCGGCTTTGATCTGGATATCGAGCCGCTCTTCGGCGGCGATCTGGAGAAGACCGCCGCCCGCGTGCGGCACACCAATCTCGACGACGCGGGCATTGTCTCCATGGTGGCCCACGGGCTGGGCGTGAGCATCCTGTCGTCGCTGATCATGCGCGGCATCCCCGAAAACGTGCAGGCGCTTCCGCTCGAGCCTCCCGCCGTGCGCCGCCTCTGCATCGCCATGAGCGAGCGGCGGCAGAACGATCGGAACATCCGCCGCTTCATCCGCTGCGCCCAGAGCGTGGTGGAAAAGCTCGAGAAGTAGCCCCCCGCCCTCAGCCGAGCAGGCAGAGGATCAGGCCGTAGACCGTGCTGGCCGCGAGGCCGAAGACGATCACGGGTCCCGCGATGGAGAACATCTTTACCGCCGTGCCGGTGACGAGCCCCTCGGTCTTGTATTCCAGCGCCGGGGCGGCAACGGCGTTGGAAAAGCCGGTGATCGGCACCAGCGTGCCCGCCCGGCCGACGGCGGCCAGATCGTCGTAGACGCCGAGGGCGGTCAGCAGCGCGCCGAGCGCAACGAGCGTGATCGCCTCGGCCGTGCCCGCCGCCTCCGTGTCCAGGCCCGCGCTCTGCCAGAGCGTAAAGATCAGCTGTCCCAGGCAGCAGATCGCGCCGCCCACGAGAAAGGCGCCGAGGCAGTTGCGTCCCACGCGCGAGCGCGGCGCGTGCCGCTCGGCATAGCGGCGGTATTCGTCATTGGTCATGTTCATGCTGCGTTCTCCTTCCGCGCACGATCGGAAATCGTGTGTATGGCTTCTTTTCAAGTTTTTGCGGATGCGCGGAAATTATTCTTGACTTTGCCCGGAAGGTATATTATAATACGCAGGCTGACAAAAGAATATGTCCTGTTTCTTGAGCAATACGGAGATGTCGCGTAGTTGGTCGAGCGCGCACGATTGGAAATCGTGTAGGGGTC
>CAMJQX010000051.1 GCA_946408145.1 uncultured Clostridia bacterium | reverse complement strand
AATGCGCCCCCCATTCTTTCTTTTCGTCTTGCCGAAAAGAAAGAACGCGCCGCGCCCGGTGTAAGAAAGAAAAGGGCGCCGGCTGGTCAGAGGCGGTGGGGGAAGGCCGGAACAGGGGTCGCCGCCATGCTGATGTTGGCATGCCTCAGGAGCTTCGGTGTTCGCTGCCGCTGTGCTGTGCAAATCGAGCGGCGTACTTCTCCCCTGCAGGCGGCTCGCGGGGATAATTGGCTCCCCTGTGTAAGGGGAGGCATGTTTGTTATCCGCCCGGCGAGCCAGCGGCCGCACGTTCGGGCGACAACGCGCGATCCGTACCATGTCGGCCGGGGTAACGCCCGGCCGACGTCTTAGGGCGACGGTAGGGGTCAGCGAGCTGCCCATTCTGCCGAGGGGTCAAGGGGACTCTTCCCCTTGTCGCCTTTCTTTGGCATCAAAACCCGTTTCTTTCCGCGATCGGAAAGAAACGGGTTTTGTTATACGCAGGTATCGTTCTGCGAACAGGTTTTTTTCTGCTGAGTATTCTTGACAAGCGTGCAGGGTATGCGTCTGTCTCAATCGTACAGCGCCGCGATCTCCCGCGCCGTCTCCCCCGCCTGCCGGCGCACCGTCTCGGGGCCGAGGATCTCCGCCTCGGTGCCGAAGCCGAAGACCCAGGCGAAAAACAGGGGGCTGACCACCACGTTCACCGTGACGGTGAAGGCGTCCGGCCCGTCACGCATGAGCATGACGTCCTTGCCGAAGCGGTCGATCACCGCGCCGGCCAGATGCTTGGCAAAGCGCAGCTTCACCGCGCTCTCCTGCCCGGTAAACATGCCGAACACCTTTTTGGAATAGGCCGACATGTCCGTCTCCCGGAAGGCCTCCATGCCCTGCCGCGCCGTCTCCAGTGTGGAGATGGCGCTCATTTTGTCCACGCGGAAGTGCTTCATCCGCGCCTCCTCCGCGTCCCAGGCCAGCATGTAATAGTTCTCGTCATCCCACATCAGGGCAAAGGGGCTGAGCACATAGGCGGCGCCGCCGCGGCGGAACTGTCTCTCCTTCTCCACCGTGAACTCGAAGTAGCGGAAGCGGATCATACGGTCGCGGTTGATGGCGTTGGAGATCTCGTCCACGTTGTAGTAGACGCTCTCGTTCATGCTCTTGACGCGGTTGCGCACATAGACCTGCCGCTCCAGCATGCGCGCGTCGTGGACGCTCGCAAGGTTTTCGAGCTTGCGGATCAGGGAGACCGTCTTTTTCTCGGTGATGAATTTGGAGGACTGTATGCTGTCCACGAGCAGCTTGAGCTCCGGCAGCTCGAAGTCGCGCTGACCGATGTAGTAGCCCGTCTGCTTCCCGCGCTGCTGCACGATGTCCGCGCCGAAGCTGCGCAGCGCCTCCAGATCGTCGTAGATGCTTTTGCGCTCGGCGGCGATGTCGTGCCGGGCAAGCTCCTCGATCATGTCCGCGACGGTCACGGGATGGCGCTCGTCGCTCTGCCGCTGCAGATAGCGCAGCAGATACAGGAGCTTCAGTTTCTGATTGGCCGATCTTGCCATTTCTCTTCGCCTCCGCTTTTATCTGTGGGGGATCAGCGTGGGATGTACCACCAGCTGGCGCGCGTCGTTCGCCGCGTGCGTCGCAAGCTCGATGGCCATGTTGATCGCGCGGATCGAGACCTCCACCTGCCGCAGGTCCACCACCGTCAGGTTCTGATACAGCCGGGTGTTCGAGCTGTTGTAGCTCGTGCTGAAGGTCACGAGCTCCACGTCCGTCCCGGGGCGGAGCTTCGCATCGCGCAGAGCCTGCTCGACGCCGATGGCCACGGTGTCGTGGACGCAGATGATCGCCCGCGGCAGCTCGCCCTCCAGCAGCAGCTTCTGCCCCAGCGCGTAGCCGTCGTCGATCTCGATGCCGCAGGTATAGCTTGCCCTGGGATGGATCGCGTGCCGGCTGCAGGTCTCCTGAATATAGCGGCTGCGGTACTGCGCGCCGAGCAGCCAGCTGTCCGGCAGGATGAGGATCATATCGTCCCCCGCGCACTGCTTGACGTATTCCAGGGCCAGCTTCGCAGCTTCGTTCTCATTCACGGAGACCGACGGATAGCCCCGGATCGAGCGGTTGACGAGCACCGCCGGGTAGGTGGTTTTCCTGCTTCCCAGCGTCTCGATGTCCTCCGCGCTGGCGGATACGATCACCGATGCGCCGATGCGTCCGGGGGTCCAGAGCGTGCTCTGCTCCGACAGATGTCCCGGCTCGAATGGCCGGATGACCACGTCCGCCGTGATGGGCGCCATGCCCAGCGCCGTGTTCATGCCGGCGATAAAGGAGGGCAGCATGGAGTCCAGCTTCCGCTGCGGCCAGTAGACCGCGACCGTCGGCCGTCGGTTCTTGCGGGATCTGCCTGCCACATCATAGCCCAGCTCCTCCGCCGCGCGCGCCACCCGTTCCTGCATGGCCAGCGAGATCCTGCGCTCGTCCCCTCTGCCGGACAGCACATAGGACACCGTTGCGATCGATGTACCGCAGGCTGCGGCGATATCCTTCAAAGTAGCCATGATCGTCTTCCTTTCGCGAAATGATTCCTTCACAGATGAAAGTATAACATGAAAAAGCAGCTTATACAACGCTTAATTTAAGCAGTCTTGCTGCGTTTTCAGTTAGCTGCACACAAGATAAGCCGATCGGCGATCCGGGATTGACAAGTGCCTCTTCTTTCGCTACAATACAGGGGAAATAAAGACCGTTTCGCAGGTATGGCGCGGCCATATCTGCTCTTTTATTGGAGGGGCCGACAGCGTTCGAAGACTGTCGGCATTGTGCCTGCGCGCATGTTTCGTTCAGCTTTCCCCCCGCCGTTGTGGTATACTGCTTCTCGCGATCCGGGAGGGATCTTATGGAAGAGAAAAAAACATCTTTCATATACCGCATCATCCGCTGGCTCGTCTGGCTCTTTTCGCCGAAGTTCCGCTGCGTGGACGCAGAAAAGCTGCCGAAGGAGCCCTGCGTCATCGTCGGCAATCACAGCCAGATGTACGGCCCCATCGCGGCGGAGCTCTTCATGCCCGGGCGGCACGAGATCTGGTGCGCCGGGGAGATGATGCACCGGGACGAAGTCGCGGACTACGCCTTCACCGATTTCTGGTCCTTCAAGCCGAAATGGACGCACTGGTTTTTCCGCATCGTCAGCAGGCTCATCACGCCGCTTTCGGTCTGTGTCTTCAACAACGCCCACACGATCCCGGTCTATCACGACACACGCCTGATCTCCACCTACCGCGAGTCCATCGCAAAGCTGCGGGCGGGCAGCAGCGTCGTCATCTTCCCGGAGAAAAACGAGAAGTACAACAACATCCTCTACGCCTTTCAGGACAAATACGTGGATCTGGCCCGCTTCTACTACAAAAAGACCGGCGCTGCCCTCGCCTTCGTCCCGCTCTACGTCTGCCCGAAGCGCGCGGAACTGCACTTCGGCGAAGCGATCCGCTTCGACCCCGCCGCCCCGATCGCGCAGGAGCGCGAGAGGATCTGCGCATATCTCGCCGACGCGATCACGGAGATCGCCAGCTCCCTGCCGGAGCACACCGTAGTCCCCTACCGCAACATCCGCAAGCGGGACTATCCCAAAAACACTCCCGTCGAGGTATATACCGATGAAAAAGCCTGTGGTTGACTACCGCGAATTCCGCTTCAGCCGCCTGAATGAGCCGCGCTTTTCCCACCTCAAGCTCCTGGCCGGATGGATCGTTTACTTCTCCATGTACTTCATCACCGAGAACCTGATCCCCGCCGAGCGCTGCCATCCGATCCACTGCGCGCTGGACGATCTGATCCCCTTCAACGAGTTCTTCGTGATCTTTTACGTGGGCTGGTACTTTCTGATCTTCGGCTCGCTGCTCTATACGCTCCTGTACAAGGTCGAAAACTTCCGCCGCCTGCAGATCTACATCATGGTGACCCAGGCGGTGGCCATGCTCTGCTATGTGCTCTGGCCGAGCCGCCAGGATCTCCGGCCCGAGGTCTTTGCCCGCGACAACGCGCTCACGCAGCTGATGGCCTTCATCTACTCCTTTGACACGAACACAGGGGTCTGCCCCTCGCTGCATGTGGGCTACTCCTTCGGTGTGCTGTCCGTCGCCTGGAAGGACAGGGACGTCCCCGGCTGGGGCAAGGCGCTGCTGCTGTTCGTCGTCATCATGATCTGTCTCGCCGTCTGCTTCGTCAAGCAGCATTCGGCGCTGGACGTCGTGGCTGCGCTGCCGCTGTGCCTGCTGGCCGAGTGCGTCACCTTCGGCAGGAGCTACTGGCGGCCGCGTCTGCGCCTGCGGGCACACTGAGCGCCTATGAGAGAACAGAGCCGCAAAAGCAGCTGGTCGATCGCCTTCTGCGCGCTCATGGCCGCGCTCGGCGCCGTCATCATGACGGCCGGCGGACTGATCCCCGTCGCGACCTACTGCAGCCCGATGATCGCGGGCGTGCTGCTGCTCCCGGTCATGAGCGAGCTCGGCAACCGCTGGGCCTGGATGACCTGGATCGTGACGGCGGCGCTCGCGCTGCTGCTGAGCGTGGACCGCGAGGCTGCCTTTCTCTATTGCTTCGTGGGCTATTATCCGATCATCCGCCCCTACCTCGACGCGGTAAAGTCAAAAGCCCTGCGCTTTCTGCTCAAGCTCGGCTTCTTCACGCTGACGCTCGGCGCGATGTACGCGCTGCTGCTGTGGGTGTTTCAGCTCACCTCCCTGCTGGAGGATTTCAGCGGCTTCAGCTTCTGGATGAACATCGCCTTCTTCGCGGCGCTGGTGGCCGTCATGATGATCTACGACGTCGCCCTCGCCCGCCTGCACCTGTTCTGGCTCCTCCGCCTGCGCCCGCGCTTCAAACTGCCGAAGCAATAGTTTTCCTCCCCCGCCCCGCGGGGGAGTTTTTTGTTGTCAGACGCCGCAAACTGTGGTATGCTGTAACAAACAACAGATTTTCGAAGGATCGGGAACAAGTATGGACGTTTACGAGCGGCATCAGCGGATCTGGCGCGTGCTCTATGGGCCGGTCAGCCGCTGGATCTGCAGGAAATTCAATATGACGCACGAGGATCTGCATGTCGACGGTCCGGTGCTGCTGATCCCGAACCACGTCAACGCCTGGGATCCGCTCCTCGTGGCCATGAGCCTGAAGGAGAAGCAGGTCTATTATGTGGCCAGCGAGCACCTCTTCCGTCTGGGGCTCGTGTCCCGGCTGCTCAACTGGCTCGTGGCGCCGATCCCGCGGCGCAAGGCCTCCTCCGGCACCGACACGGTCAAGGCCTGCCTGCGCCATCTGCGCGCCGGGCACTCGATCTGTCTCTTCGCCGAGGGCGAGCAGTGCTGGGACGGGCGGAACAATCCCGTCTTTGCCGCCACAGGCAAGCTCGCGAAGAGCTCCGGCGCGACGCTGGTCACCTACCGTCTGGAGGGCGCCTATCTCTCCAAGCCGCGCTGGGCCAAAAGCGTGCGCCGCGGCCGCGTCCACGGGCATCCGGTGAACATCTATACGCCGGAGCAGCTCAAGGCCATGAGCCCTGCCGACGTCAACGCCGCCATCGAGCGCGACTGCTTTGAGGACGCATGGCAGAGGCAGCGGGAGTGGCGGCAGCCCTACCGCGGCAAAAAGCTCGCCGAGGGGCTGGAGCGCGCCATGTATCTCTGTCCCCGCTGCCGCAGGGTCGGCACGCTGAAAACCGGGGACGACCGCATTTTCTGCGGCTGCGGCTTCTCCCTGCGCTATGGAGAGACCGGCTTTTTTTCCCCCGCGGAGCCCTTCGAGACCGTCGCGGACTGGGAGGACTGGCAGAAGCAGGCCCTGCACGAGCGGGCCTTTGAGAAGGCGGGGGACGCGCTCTTTTCCGACGGAGAGGTCCTGCTCACCGAGATCGAGTCCGGCCACGGGGAGAAGGAGCTGGGCCGCGGCACGCTGGCCCTGTATGAGGACCGCCTCTGCTGCGCGGGGCGGGAGTTCCCGCTCGCGGAGATCCGCGATATGGCCCCGGTGCAGACCTATCTGCTGCTCCTGAGCGTGGGCGAGCGATACTATCAGATCCGCTCCGACGAGGGCGCGAATCTGCGCAAATACCTGGAAATCTGGAAGGAACATGCGTAGACTCCGATCGGGAGAGCACATGAGAAGGAGAACGAACCATGGATTATTCCGCCGCCAATCACGCCCTCTGGAACGTCATCGTCCAGATGGGTCTCATCGCAGGGGCGATCATGCTGGCCAATCTTCTGCGCCAGAAGCTCCCCTTCATCCGCAAGAGCCTGATGCCCGTGGCCGTGCTCGGCGGCTTCCTGCTGCTGATTGCCAAGTACCTGCACCTCGTGCACATCGACCAGGCGCTCATGGAGATGCTGGTGTACCACGGCATCGCGCTGGGCTTCATCGCCATGAGCCTTCGCGTCCCGGAGGAGGGCGGTAAACCGAAGGGCGATCTGACCGGGCTCAAATCCGGCGCGGTCATCGTCAGCTCCTACATGGTGCAGGGCGTGACCGGCCTGCTCGTCACGCTGCTGCTGGCCCACACCGTAAAGCCGGGGCTCTTCAAGGCCGCGGGCCTGCTGCTGCCGATGGGCTACGGTCAGGGGCCCGGGCAGGCCAACAACGTGGGCTCCAGCTATGAGGCGCTGGGCTTTGCCGGCGGGCGCAGCTTCGGCCTCGCCGTCGCCGCCGCGGGCTATCTTGTGGCCTGTATCGTGGGCGTCGTGATCCTCAATGTGCTCTCCCGCAAGGGGAAGATCGGCGCTGCGCGCTCCGCTGCCGCCGAGCAGCACCCGGCGGACTTCTTCCAGAGCCGGGACGAGATCCCCGTGTCCGACTCCATCGACAAGCTCTCCGTCCAGATCGCCATGGTGCTGCTGGTCTATCTGCTCACCTACCTCGCCGCCTGGGGCCTGACCTCCGGCATCGCCGCTCTGTCCGAGGGCCTTGCCAATACGCTCAACACGCTGATCTGGGGCTTCAACTTCATCATCGGCGCGGCGCTGGCCATGCTGGTGCGCGTGCTGCTGCAGAAGGGGCGCAGAACAGGCGTCATCCTCCGGCAGTATCAGAACAACTACCTGCTCAACCGCATTTCCGGCTTCTTCTTCGACATCATGATCGTGGCCGGCATCGGCTCGATCAATCTGGAGGACATCCGCGGCCTGTGGCTGCCCTTCGTGCTGCTGGCCGTCTGCGGCGCGATCGTCACCTGGGTCCATCTGAGCATCGTGTGCAGAAAAGTCTACCCGGATTATTACTACGAGGGTCTGATCTCCATGTACGGCATGCTGACCGGCACCATCAGCTCCGGCGTGCTGCTGCTGCGCGAGATCGACCCCGATCTGGAGACGCCCGCGGCGAACAACCTCGTCGTCGGCAGCAGCTTCGGCATCGTGCTCGGCGCGCCGGTGCTGATCCTGGTGGGCATGGCCCCGCGTTCCGAGCTCATGTGCTGGGTCGTGCTCGGGCTCGCGGCCGCCTATGCCGCGCTGCTGTACCTGCTGATTTTCAAGCTCAGGAAAAAGAAGGCACAATAAGCATGCTGGCTGATCGGCCGGAGCTTTCATGCTCCGGCCGATTTGTTTTTCTTAAGATTTCTTGGGTTGACCCGCCGCGCCCGGCAGGATATAATATAAGCCCGATGTGTTCAAACAGCCTTTGCGGCGTCTGCGCCGCTTCTCAGGAGAGAGATATGCTTACCTACTACGAATTGACATCCCCCCAGGCTCTTGCCGCGCTGCGGGATTATCTGGTTCTGGCCCTGCGCGGCACCGGCCCCGACCCCTCGTCCGACCGGGTGTTTCAGCTGGGCATGCTGCGCGTCGCGGACGGGCAGATCGTCAACCGCAACAGCGCGCTCATCGACCCGGGCGTGCCCATTCCCCCGGAGCTGAGCGAGCTGACAGGCGTCAGCGATGAGGACGCTCACGGCGGTCTGCGCTATTCGCAGATGGCCGCCAGCCTCGCGAAGCTCCTGCAGGACGGCGTCGTCATCGCCGATGAGGAGGCGCTGGGTTTTGTCCGGCACATGCTGGAGGGCGAGGGCTTCGAGGGCAAATTCGCCTTTGTGGACGTGCGCCCGCTGGCACAGTCTCTGCTGCCGGAGCTGGAGAGCGACGATCCCGAAGCGATCGCCGACGCGCTCAAGGTTGAAACGGAGGAGGAGCCCGGCATCCTGCGCGAGGCCGCGCTGCGCTATGGCATCTTCCGCGCCTGTCAGGCGCTGCTCCCCGAAGAGGAGAGCCCGGAAGAAGAGGCCGCCGACGCGGAGGAAACGGCCGAAAAGGCGGCGAAGAAGCGCCGCCCGCCGAGGGTCAAGGCCTCTGCCCGGTCCGCGCCGCCGAAAAAGCGGCGCAAAGACGCCTTCTCCGGCATCTGGGATCTGAGCACTGAGGACTTCATCGGCTACCTCGCCGCGATCGCGAGCGTCGTCGCCGCGCTGATCTTCCTGCCCTCCTGGTCGAGCCTCATCTATCTGCTGGCCGCCTTCGTCTTTCTCCCGATCCGCCCGCTGCGGCGGCGCCTGCGCCGCTGGCGGCTGGACGGCTGGCGGGTGCTGGCGATCGGCCTTGCCCTGTTCGTGCTGGCCTCGGTCATCAGCCCTCACACGCCCGGCGCCGGCAAGCCGCGCAGCGAGAACGACGGGCCCCCCGCCTTCATCATTCTGAGCTGGAACGAGGAGGGCGAGTACGGCCAGCCCTGGACGGCGGAGAATGACGAGGGCGAGGAGGAGAGCTATATCGCCTTCCACCTGCCCGTCGGCATCTACCGCGTGCTCAACAACAACGCCGCTTCCGCCAAGGTCACGGTCTGCGACGATGTGCCGGAGGAGAAGAGCGAGGATATTCAGGATCTCATGCTTGAAGAGAGTACCCGCACGGTCACGGTGCTGGCCAGCAAGAGCAAGGAGATCACCCTCGACGAGGGGCAGCACCTGAGGCTCTCCGAGAACGCCGAAAACGTGATCTTCCAGTACCTGGGCGAGATCCCGGAGGTCGTGGAGGACGAGGAGGACGAGAAGGAGGATCCCAACGCCACGGCCATCACCGCCTGGGTCAACGGCAAGGAGGTGCGTATGCGCAAGTCCGCCTCCGTCAGCGCCTTCATCATGGCCACCTTCGACACCGGCAAGGAGGTGCTTGTCACCGGCGAGACCGGCGACTGGACGGCCGTCACCGTCGACAACCAGAAAGGCTATATCTACTCCCGCTACATCACCTACGAAAAACCGACGTCATGAAGAATGAAGACAACCGGGGCTTTGGCCCCGGTTGTCTGTTTTCTGTTTCCCGTATTCGGCACTGAAAACGAAAAGAGGCTGTGAAACCTTGTTTCACAGCCTCTTTTCCCGCTTGTTTTACTTCTTGGCGAGGCCCTTCTGGCGGGCGTACTCGGCGGCGCCCAGAGCGCCC
>CAMJQX010000050.1 GCA_946408145.1 uncultured Clostridia bacterium | reverse complement strand
CTGCTCCTGCGCCGCATCCGGTACGGCGGACGGCGCCTCGCCGCCCGCGGAGCTGTTCTCTCCGCCGGCAGAACCGGCTTCGTTCCCGCCAGGCGCGGGCCCGCCGCCCGCGGAGCTGGCTTCGCCGTTATCTCCGCCGAAGCCGGTCTCTCCGCCGCCGGGAGCGCTTCCCTGCTGCGTGGCGTCCCGCCCGGGACCGCCGCCGAAGGGATTGCCTCCGCCGCCCGGGAAGCCGCCTTCTCCGCCGCCGCCCATCGAGCCCATGTCGGAGAGCGTGAGTGCGGAGGCGTCGACCAGCGCGGAGGAATCCGCCTGCTGTCCGGCGTCGGTGGAGGGGATCGTCCCCTCGAGCTGGCCGCGGACGCTCTCGCTGCGCTTTTCGCAGAAGCTGCGCAGCGTCTCGACGCCCGCCTCAAACTCTTCGTACGTGCAGAACGCCGTCGGGTCTTTTTCGACGTAGGGCGCGATCAGCGCGTAAGCCTCGTCGATGATCGCCGTGATGTCGACCGTATCCAGAAACTCGGCAAAGTACTGATGGTAGAGCTCCGTGTATTCCTCGTTCTGGAAGATCCAGTCGACCATCGGGCGCGTGCCGTCTCCGCTGACGGAGAGCGGCGAGTCGATCGGGTCGTTGACGGCGCTGCTCGCGTCGCTGCCCTGGAAGGAGCCGAAGGCCAGGTTGTAGTCCCAGGGGATCATGCGCAGCTTCCCGTCCGCCTCATGCAGATAGTAGTTGTGCACCATGGAGCCGGTATAGCTGTCGCTGTTGACGAGATAGTTGTGCACCACGAAATAGCGCAGCAGCTCGTCGACGTCCAGCACGTCCTCAAGGTTTTCCCCCTCGCTGAGGGTCTTCAGGCTGCGGATCAGCCGCGCCTGATCGGCGTCGGTGACGGTGGATTTCGCGTTGCCGAAGATGTTGGAATAATTGTCCGGGTCGTCGTCGGCATACTGCAGCTTGACGTCGCCGCTGCCCATGCCCATGCCGCCGAAGCCGCCGGGAAAGCCGCCGTCCCCGCCGGGAGGCGTGGGCGCATTTCCGCCGCCGGGCATGCCGGAGGGCACTCCCTGATCGCCGCCGGAGGGCTGCGGAAATCCGCCGCCGGGACTGGTTTCACCTTGGCCGCCGCCCGCGGAGCTAGCTTCGCCGCCGGAGGGCTGCGAAAAACCACCGCCCGCGGAGCTGGCCTCGCTTCCGGGCTGTTCCGAAGGCACGGGCGTTTCCGCGCTCCCCGCGCTCTCGCCGCCGCCCCAGGGGAAGCCCATCGCCTCCGCGTTTTCGTTGATGAAGTCCTCAATGTTGAAGTCACGGCCGTTGCCGGGACCGCCGCCGCCCATGCTCAGGGAGTCCGGCTTGTAGAGGTCGCCCTCGCCGCCGTAGACGCGCTGCATGAAGCTGTCCTCCACGGCCTCGACCGCCAGATACAGCCCCCAGTCCTCACCGTTGACCGTCACCCAGACATAGGAGCAGAGCGGCGCGTCGGCGCCGAACTCCGCCATCAGGCGGTAGGCCAGGTAGTCCTTCATATAGGTGTTGTCCTGGATGAGGTTGTTGAGGCAGAGCTTGTCCAGGCCCTTGTAGGTCTTGCCGGTCTCGTAGTGGTCGAACTCGAGCTTGAGGCTGTAGCGCTCGGAGCCCATCGTGGCCACCGAGGACAGCGAGGTGTTGCCCTTGCCGCGGATCGCGACGTTTTTGACCGCCTCGTTGTCGATGATCACGCTGCACGTCGCGTATTCCTCGCTCGTCGCCGTCTGGATGAAGGCGTCCCAGTCGTCGATCACGATGTTGATCGTGTGGACACGGGAGGTGTCGAACAGCGTCTTTTCGTAGCCCATCGTGCGGGCGGAGGCCGTGAGACCCAGCGCCTCGCCGTTCATGAAGAGGATCGTGATCAGCAGGGCGAGCAGCGTGATGACAACGCAGATCCGGTCGATGTGTTTATGCGTTGACATGGCCGCGCCTCCTTAGCCCATGTATTCCCCGTTGTAGCTGACGAGCACGGCGCTCTGCACGCCCTCGAGGGCCGCCAGCTCGTTGACAAAATCGGTGTCGTCGCTCTGCAGCCGCACCTCGAGGTTCAGCTCGACCTGTCCGGCGCGGGCGGTCTTGCTCTTGCAGACGCACTTCACGGTCTTTTCCTTCAACAGCGCCAGCGCGCGATCCTCGGCCGCCTTATCTTCGCAGGAGAGCACGACGATGTAGGGGTTGACGTGAGCCTTGCGGTTGGCGAAGACCAGCAGGATCAGGCCGATGACGACGCTGCCGATGACGGCCAGCGGGATGAAGCCCGCCGCCAGCACGATGCCGACCGCGATCGCCCAGAACAGGAACGCGATGTCCAGCGGCTCCTTGATGGCGGTGCGGAAGCGGACGATGGACAGCGCGCCGACCATGCCGAGGGACAGCACGACGTTGCTGGTCACGGCGAGGATCACCAGGGTCGTGATCATCGTCAGCGCGACGAGGGTAACGCCGAAGCTCGAGGAGTACATCACGCCCGCATAGGTCTTTTTATAGATCAGAAAGATGAACATGCCGACGCCGAAGGCCAGCAGCAGCGCGAGCAGCATGTCAAGCAGGCTCACGCTCGTCACGTTCTCCAGAAAGCTCGATTTGAAAATGTCAGAAAAGCTCATGGTCGTCTCTCCTTTATCATTTTAGCCGTAGATACGGCATTGTGCGTATTTGGAAAAGGCGCTGACGTGCCGCCCGGGGAGCTGCACGACGTCGCGGATAAGGTCGGGGAGATAGGCGTCCCACTTGACCTCGAGCAGGATCGGCGCGTCCCCGGCGGGGACGGTGACGGCCCGCGGATTGAGGAAGTCCGTGCAGCCGAGGCCGCTGCGGATATCGTAGTCGAGCGTCACGCGGACATTGCCCGGCCGGTAGATAAAAGGCTCTCGCGTGTAGTCCACGATGGTCTTCGGCCGCAGGCCCTGCGCGCGCATCTTGACGTACAGCTCCCGCAGCAGCGGCCGGTCGGCGTCCATCATCCAGTCGAGCTCACCGTCGACGATCTTCTGCGCCTCCGCCGCCGTCAGATCGGCGGAAAACTTCGTCCCGAGGCCGTCGAGCTTGCTCTTTTTTTCCAGATGGATCAGCGAGGGGTCGCCGTTATAATAGCGCATGCGGAATTTTTCCCGCCGGTTGACGCCGTCGAGCTTCTCCCGCAGCGCCTTGTCGTCCAGATTGTCGAAATACAGGCTGCGGATGAAGTATCTGCCGTCCACGGCGTGGGGGTCCGGCTCCATCACGGCGCGCAGCCGCTGCCGGAGGATCAGATAGTCCTGGAAGCTCAGCTCGTGCTTCCATTCGTGCCGGTATTGAACCATATAACCACCTCTGCCAGATGAATGTGGAGAGTATAACGGAAGAGCATGAACAATTCCTGAATATGTTTTGAAAGATTTGTTTCGGAAAGAAGAATTATCCATGAACGCAAAAACGAAGGGGGAGCCCCTTCGTTTTTGCCTTTTGCTTCGCTTCAGTTGAAACGCACGACGCTGTGGGCGAGCTTGTACATCAGCCGCACAACGCCGCGGCCGCCCCGGCCGGGCAGGCATACCGCACGCAGCGGGGTGCGGTAGCGGAAGTGATTCGCCCACTTGAAATCGTAGCCGCGGCAGCTCGTCCACAGCCGTTTGAGATCGTCCTCCGCCTGTTCCGAGCCGTTGAGGCGCGCATAGAGGATCGAGATGCCGAACATGATGAACAGCTCGTGCTTGCAGTAGCTGAGCTTGCGCTTTTCGTTCAGCTCGTCCAGATGGTAGGCCTTGAAGCAGAGCTCGGTGGCCTTGAGCTGATGGGCATAGCGCTTTTTCATCACGTCCTCCTGTACGCTCTGCCCGGCGCGGCCGATGTAGTAGCGGTACAGGTCGAGGTTCATGTAGTACATGCGCTCTACGTTCCGGAGGTTGCCGTAGATCATGTAGTTGTCCTCGTAGAAGGTGTGCTTCGGCATTTCCAGCCCCGTCTCGCGCAGCAGCGCGGTGCGGAAGGTGCAGGCGTGGATCATCAGGATCTGGTCGACGCGGAAGGGCCTCGTCTCCGCCCAGGTGAAGATGCGGTTTTCCGGAAGGGCGTTGGAGAAGTTGATGGAGCGGTCACCCTTGCCGTCGGCGTGCTCGTAATAGTAATTCGTCACGAAGAGGTCGACGCCGCCCTGCCGGTCGACTTCCTCCAGCGCGTCGAGGAAGCGCGGGAAGTCGCTGAGCCAGTCGTCGCTGTCGACGGTCTTGAAATACTTGCCGGAAGCATGGCGCAGGCTCTGGTTGATGCCCTCGCCGTGGCCGCCGTTTTCCTGGTGGACGGCCTTGACGATCGTGGGGTATTTTGCGGCGTAAGCGTCCGCGATCTCGCCGGTGCGGTCCTTCGAGCCGTCGTTGATGATGACGATCTCGACGCGCTCGCCGCCCGTGAGCAGGCTGTCGAGGCACTTTTCCATGTAGTCCTGGGAGTTGTAGCAGGGCACCCCGACGGTCAGGAGCTTCATATTTCTTTCCTCTGTCTCGTCTTTTTTGTGCGCTTATTATACTACAGCTTTTCCGCCGTGTCCAGTGCCGCGGCGATCACCGCGTCCATGTCGTAGTATTTGTACTCGCCGAGCCGCCCGCCGAACCACATGTTCAGCTCGCGGTTGGCAAGCGCCCGGTACTGCTCGTAGTGGGCGTTGTTCTTCTCGTCGTTGACCGGGTAATAGGGCTCGTCGCCCGGCTGCCACTCGGAGCTGTACTCGCGGGAGATGACCGTCTTCGGCTGGGTGCCGAACTCGAAATGCTTGTGCTCGATGATACGCGTGTACGGCGTCTCGCGGTCGGTGTAGTTGACGACGGCGTTGCCCTGGTAATTCGGCATGTCCAGCACCTCGGTCTCGAAGCGGATGCTGCGGTACTGGAGCGGCCCGAAGCGATAGGCGAAATAGCGGTCGATGGGGCCGGTGTAGACCACGGTCTTTGCCATGCGGTCCCAGGCGGATTTCTCCGCGAGGTAGTCCACGCCGAGCTTCACCTCGACGCCCTCGAGCATCTTCTCCACCATCGCGGTGTAGCCGCCGATCGGGATGCCCTGGAAGCGGGCGTTGAAGTAGTTGTTGTCAAAGGTGAAGCGCACCGGCAGGCGCCGGATGATGAAGGCGGGCAGCTCCGCGCAGGGGCGGCCCCACTGCTTTTCGGTGTAGCCCTTGACGAGCTTTTCGTAGATGTCGGTGCCGACAAGGGAGATCGCCTGTTCCTCGAGGTTCTTCGGTTCGCTGATCCCGGCCGCGGCGCGCTGCTCGGCGATCTTCGCCTCCGCCTCCTGCGGCGTCACCACGCCCCACATCTTGTTGAAGGTGTACATGTTGAAGGGCAGGGAGAAAAGCTCGCCGCGGAAATTCGCGACGGGAGAATTGGTATAGCGGTTGAATTCGGCAAAGCGGTTCACGTAGTCCCAGACGCGCTTGTCGTTCGTGTGGAAGATATGCGCGCCGAACCTGTGCACCTGGATGCCCTCGATCTCCTCGGTGTAGACGTTGCCGCCGACGTGAGGGCGTTTTTCGAGCACCAGGACGCGCTTCCCTCTTTCGCGCAGGCGCTGGGCCGCGGTCGCGCCGTACAGCCCCGCGCCGACGATCAGAACGTCATAGCTTTCCATGCTTCCCTCCAACCGGGACGCCGATGGCTCCCGCCGTCGGCGTCCCGCTTTGTTCATTTATTCGGTATAGGCTTTCCTGCCTGCGGCTTCGCGCAGGGCGTTGAACTCGTCGAGGATCTTCTTTTCCGCTTCGGCCTCGGCCTTGCGCTTCTCGGGCGAGAGCCTGGCGATGCGGGCCTCTTCCTTCGCCTTCGCGTCCGCCTGCTTCTTCAGCTCCGCCTCATAGGCCTCCTCGCCCTCTTCGATGCGGATCTTCTCCTCCGCGGAGATGTACTTGCGGCCCTCCGCCTCGGCGGCGGCCTTCTGGTCGGCCACGATGGCGAGATGGTCGATCTTCGAGAACTTCTCGACGCCCATGAACAGGAAGAACAGGAAGATGCCGAGATAGCACAGCGTCTCGCCGCCGATGAAGACCCAGGGCATCGCGCCGCGCAGGGCCTCGTTGGTCTGCAGGGTGGAGACGTTGTAGTTGACGCCGGAGAGCACCATGTTCAGTACGCCCGTGGACAGGCCCGTCATGCCCGCCATGATCGCGCCGTAGATCGTCATCGACAGACCGTCGGTGCGCACGCCGTGCACGGCCTCCTGGTGGTCAAAGACGTCCGCCAGCAGGGCCAGGGACAGGTACATGGCCGGGGTGGAGCCGAGCGCCTTGATCACGAAGGAGATCACGACGACCCACCAGTTGTTCGGGGCGATCAGGCCGATCACGCCGCCGATCACGGCCACGACCGCGCCGCAGAGGATGGCCTTGCCCTTGCTGCCCAGCAGATTGGACAGCGGCAGGGCGAGCACCATGCCGACCGCCGTCGGCACCGCGCCGATGATGGACAGCGTCGCGTGCAGGTCGCCGCCGTTGGCGACGGTGTAGTAGCCCTGCGCGTCCTTGAACATGGCCGTGCAGAAGTAGACCTGTGAGACGTTCTTGATCATGCCGCCGAACTGGTACAGGAAGAAGAACACCATCATGATGATCCAGAACCTGTCCTTCGAGCAGATGGCCCACTGCTCCCGGATCGGCAGGGAGGCCTTCGGGGCCGCGTCCTGGCCCATGCTCTCCTCGGTCACGCGCTCACGCGTGAAGAAGTACTCGATCAGCGCGCCCGCGAAGGTGACGACGATCAGCGCGATGACGAAGATCTTCCAGTGGTTGTAGCTGGCAAGCTCGTCGTACAGCACATTGCCCTCGGCGTCGACGTACTGCTTGATCTTGCCGGCCGCGTCCAGAACGGCCGTACCCTTCTCGCCGCTCATGTCTTTGACGAACAGCAGGTCGAAGAAGAAGGGCAGGATCATGTTGGTCAGGCCGATCGCCGCCAGCATCGTGGCGTTCGAGATCGTCGCCAGCAGACCGCGGTCCTTCGAGTTGCGGGTGGAAAGGCTGACCAGCGCCGCGTGCGGCGTGTAGTACATCGGATAGGCGAAGGCGAACCACAGGTTGTAGCCGATCGCGATGCACACGAGCGCGCCCGTGTGCCAGCTCGAGTCGCTGGCGTTGTACGGCGAGAAGATGAACAGGAACAGCAGCGCCAGCAGGCTGATGGGCACCGAGACCAGCAGCAGCGGTCTCGCCTTGCCGTTTTTGGACTTGATGTTGTCCATCAGACGGCCGACCAGGATATTGCCGATCACGACGAAGATGACCGAGATGACCGGCAGCCAGGTGAAGAAGCCCTTGGCCCACTCGTTGACATGCAGCACGTCGGACATGTACTTGTTGAAGTAGGCCGACAGCACGGAGTTGCCCAGCAGCGCCAGCGTGGGACCCAGCAGGTAGCCGATGGCGCCCTCGGGGATCAGGGTGACGTTGTTTTTCTTGATGAGGGTTGGCGGCAGCTTGTCAAAGAAGCTGCCCTTCGTTTTCTCGCTCATTCTCTATGCCCCCTATGCTTTTTTGAACGCCAGAACGACGTCCGCGAAGAAGTCCAGCGTGATCAGGGCGAAGACGACGCCCCAGAAGACGTGATGCGTGACGAAGAACACCACGCACAGCACGGCGACCAATACCGTCAGGAGGATCGCCACGATGGGGTTGATGCCGTTCAAACCTTTGCTCATGTCTCTCTCCTCCTTATTCCAGCGCCTTCTGCTTCTTGGCGACGCCGAGCTGCTTGAAGAAGCCGCCGATCACCTTGCCGAGGCCCTTGCAGAAGGCAATGCCGTGGCCGTTGATGATGTCGAGGATACCCTCGCACATCTCCTGCGAGACCATGCCGCCCGCCATCTTGCCGATGGCGCGGATGGGCATGTTGTAGATGAAGGTGATGTTCAGGTCGGGCTCGCCCTTTTCGATGCTCTTGTTCAGCATCCCGTCCATGATCTTCCAGACGAAGCGGGCCTTTGCCGCCTTCGCGTAGTAGAGCTGGCCGATGGCGTCGTTGGCCTGGATCTTGCCCGACCAGCTCCCGTCCGGGATCGGGCGGCCGAGCAGGGCCTCAAACTCCGCGTCGGGGACGGCTTTGATCTCGCCGCTGAAATAGTGCGGCAGCTTCGCCGGGTCTTCGCACATCGGCGCGTCGCTGCCCTTGACGGTCACGGTTCCGCTGAGCTTGATGTCCGCGACGCTCGCGCCGATCAGGATCTCATACTCGCCGCCGTCGATCTCGAATTTGCCGCTCTTGTCGTTCCAGTAGCGGAAGGCCTTGTCGTCGAGCGGGATCGTGACCTCCCTGCTCTCGCCGGCTTTCAAAAAGACCTTCTGGAAGCCCTTGAGCTCCTTGACCGGGCGGTAGACCGTCGGATTTTTCGCGTGCACGTAGAGCTGCGCGACCTCCGCGCCGTCCATTTTGCCGGTGTTGGTGAGGGTAAACGCCGCCGCCTTGTCCGTGACCTTGAGATCGCTGTAGGCAAAGCTGGTGTAGCTCAGGCCGAAGCCGAAGGGGAAGAGCACCGGGACCTTCGCGGTCTCGTAGTAGCGGTAGCCGACGTACAGGCCCTCGCGGTATTCGACGTTGCGCTGCTTTGCCGGGAAGTAGGGCGCGGTCGAGCAGTCCTCGTACTTCACGGGGTAGCTCTCCGACAGCCTGCCGGAGGGGTTGACCTCGCCGAGGATGACCTTCAGCACCGCGCTCGCGCCGGCCTGGCCGCAGAGGTAGCCGTGCACCAGCGCCTTGCACTGGGAAATCCAGGGCATTTCGACGCTGGAGCCGGCGCTCATGACGACGATCACGTTCGGGTTTGCCGCGGAAACGGCCTTGAGCGCCTCGATCTGGCACTGGGGGATCGCGAGCGTCGAGCGGTCGAGGCCCTCCGATTCGCTGATCTCGTCGAGGCCGAGGTACAGCAGCACATAGTCGGCGAGCTTTGCGACCGTGACCGCCGTCTCGATCATCGCGGCGTCGGGCGCGCCGTGGCGCGGATAGCCGGGCGCGAAGCCCACCACGTCCAGGTCGAAGTTTCCGATCACATCCATCGTGTGGTCGAGCTTCGTGCAGTTGACCACCGAGCTGCCCGCGCCCTGGTAGCGCGCCTTTTTGGCAAACTCGCCGATCACGGCGACCTTGCTGCCGGGCCTGAGCGGCAGGATGTCGTTTTCGTTCTTGAGCAGAACGACGCTCTGCTCGCTGGCCTTCTGCGCGAAGGCGTGATGGGCGTCGACGTCAAAGGGCTTGCCCTTGAGGGGATCCACGGCTTTGCGGGTGGAGAGCATCACGTCCAGCAGCTCGTCCACGCGCGTATCGACCTCCGCCTCGGTGATCCTGCCGTCGGCCACGGCCTGCATGAGCTGGCGCGGACCGTCGCCGCCGGTGCCGGGCATCTCGAGGTGGGAGCCGGCGCGCACGCCCTCGGTGAAGTCGTTGTTCGCGCCCCAGTCGGACACCACGAAGCCGTCAAAGCCCCAGGTGTCCCGCAGGATCT
>CAMJQX010000049.1 GCA_946408145.1 uncultured Clostridia bacterium | reverse complement strand
CGCCGCGGTGCAGGGTCGCGCGGGTGGTCTTGTCCAGATCGGAGCCGAACTGGGCAAAGGCCGCCAGCTCCCGGTACTGGGCCAGATCCATGCGCAGCCGCCCGGCCACCTGCTTCATCGCGCCGAGCTGCGCGCTGCCGCCGACGCGGCTCACGGACAGGCCCACGTTCACCGCCGGGCGCACGCCCGCGTTGAAGAGGTCCGACTCGAGGAAGATCTGGCCGTCGGTGATGGAGATGACGTTCGTCGGGATATAGGCGGAGATGTCGCCCGCCTGCGTCTCGATCATGGGCAGGGCGGTCATGCTGCCGCCGCCGGCCTCCGGGCTCAGGCGAGCCGCGCGCTCCAGCAGACGGGAGTGCAGATAGAACACGTCGCCGGGGTAGGCCTCGCGTCCGGGCGGACGGTGCAGCAGCAGGGAGATCTCGCGGTAGGCGACGGCCTGCTTGGAGAGGTCGTCGTAAATGATCAGGACGTCGTCGCCCTGATACATGAAGTATTCGCCCATGGCGGCGCCCGCGTAGGGCGCGATGTACAGCATGGGCGCGGACTCGCTCGCGCTGGCGCAGACCACGATGGTGTAGTCCATGGCGCCGTGCTCGCGCAGCTTCGACACCACGCCCGCCACCGTGGACTCCTTCTGGCCGATGGCGACGTAGATGCAGATCATGTCCTTGCCCTTCTGGTTGATGATCGTATCGAGGGCGAGGGCGGTCTTGCCGGTCTGGCGGTCGCCGATGATCAGCTCGCGCTGGCCGCGGCCGATGGGCACGAGGGCGTCGATGGCCTTGATGCCGGTCTGCATCGGCACCGACACGCTCCTGCGGTCGATGACGCCGGGGGCGGGGCTTTCGATCGGGCGGGTGTGGTGCGTGTTGATCTCGCCCGCGCCGTCGAGCGGATTGCCCAGCGCGTCCACCACGCGGCCGATCAGCGCGTGCCCCACGGGCACCTCGGTGATGCGTCCGGTGCGGCGGACCCAGTGGCCCTCCTGCAGGCTGTCGTAGTTGCCGAGCAGCACCACGCCGACGTTGTCCTGCTCCAGATCCATGACCATGCCGCGCAGGCCGCCCTTCATCTCGAGCAGCTCGCCCGCCATGGCGTCGGACACGCCGGACACGCGGCAGATACCGTCGGACACGCTGATCACGGTGCCGATCTGATAGACCTCGGGATCCTGATTGACCTTGGAAAGCTCCCCGCGCAGCGCCTCGATCAGCTCCCGATCGGTGCTGTCGAAGGCGGAGAGCTGGTTTCTGGTGCGCTCCAGCAGGCCCGCGACGCTGCCGTCATACACGGTGTCGCCCAGCTGCAGGCGCACGCCGCCGATCAGCTCCTCGCGGATCTCGGTCTCGACCCGGATCTCCGGCTGCTCGCCGGTGTCGGCCACGACCTTGTCCACAGCGGCGCGGATGCGGGAGAGATCGCCCTCCTTCAGCGCCTCGCTGCTGCCGACACGTACGAGGAGAGAGCCGCGGCTGCGGATGGCGCTCAGGTCGCCGGGGGTGATCTGCAGGCGCTCGGGGAGCCGGGCGATGAAGCTCTCGGTCATGCGCGCGCGGGCCGGGGCGTTCTCCGGCCGCGCGATCCGCTCGGCCGCGGCGGCGGTGATCTCCTCGGCGGCCTTCTGGTTGACCAGGATGCGCTGATGGTGGATCTGACGGCGCAGCTCCTTGTGGGCCTCGTCCGCGATGAGGTCGGTCGCCTCCCGGTCGCTCTCGGCGGCGGCGCGATGGATCTCCTCCGCGCCGGCCTTCGCCTGCCGCAGGATCTCCTGCACCTGCTGCGCGCCTTCGGCGCTCTCGCCCTCGATACCGTCAAGCAGCACTTTTGCGTTTTCGTGGGATGCGGCAGACTTCTCCAGATCCCCGCTCACCTTGTCGCGGTGCGCGCGGATGGCGTTGACGACGATCTTGCGGCCGATGAAATACAGCCCGCCCGCGAGGATCGCGAAGTTGATAAGTCCGTAGAGTATGTTCCAGCCGTGCATGTCCGCTCATCCCTCCTTCCTGTTATTCTCTGTCATGCGCTCAGTCCTCCTGCCCCAGGATGCGGGCGGAGAGGAGCGCAGAGAGCTCGCCGCTCTTTTCGGAGAGCAGCGTCTCCTCCTGTTCGTTCTGCTTTTCCAGGTGCTCCCGGCCCTTCTGCAGGTCGTCGGCGGCCTGCGTGCGCGCGGCGTTCAGGCGCTCGGCGTGCAGCTGCTCATCCTCGGCCTCGGCGGCGGCGAGGATGCGGTTGGCCTCCAGGCGGCTCTCCGCCTTCTCGGCGGCGATCCGGTCCCGGTTCGCCTGTACGGCGGCCTGCGCCTCCCTCTCCTCGTTCACGCCGGCGTCGATCTTCGCCTGGCGCTCGTCCAGATGCCTGCCGACCGGGTCGAACAGGAAGCGTTTGAGCAGGAAAAACAGCAGGAAGAAGTTGATGATCGTCCATATGAGCTCAGAGATGTTGATGCTTAACATGGACAGTCTCCTCCCGACCTTCCGTCTCTCAGATCTTGCCGACCAGCATGAAGGCGACCAGCATGCCGTAGATGGTCAGCGCTTCCATCAGAGCGAGGGAAATGACCAGCGCGCCGCGGATGTCGCCGGCGGCCTCGGGCTGGCGCGCCATGGACTCCATGGCCTGGGTGGCGGTCTTGCCCTGGTTCACGGCGGTGAAGGTGGCGGGGATGCCGATCGCGAGAGCGGCGGCGATGGCGATGATAGCGGATGTCATGGTA
Source organism: uncultured Clostridia bacterium (assembly GCA_946408145.1). The sequence continues at coordinate 6,815 of CAMJQX010000049.1, read as the reverse complement.
ATGTCCTCCTAAAATATAGTCTTTATTGTTTATTCTTCTTCGAGTCCCTCGGAGATATAAATGGACAGCAGCATGGTGAAGACGATGGCCTGCAGCAGACAGAACAGCAGGCTCAGCACCTGCATGACCAGCGGCACGCCGATGGGGAAGATCTCATAGAGCTGCTCGGTCACGGTCTCCTCACCGCTGAGGTTGCCGTATAGACGCAGCGCCAGCGAGACCGGGCGGATGACCTGCTCGATCAGGTTCAGCGGCAGCATCAGCACGACCAGCAGCGCGGGCTTTACGCTGGCGAAGCTGTGCAGATAGGGGCCCAGCCCCCGCTCCTTCACGCCGATGAAGTGGGTCGTGAAGAAGGCGGCGACGCCGAGACCTGCCGTAACCGACAGGCAGGCCGTAGGCACCGCGAAGCCCTTCAGGTGGCCCGCGCCGGGCAGCAGCCCGGAGTAGTTGCAGACGATGATGAAAATGAAGAAGGTGCCGAGGATCGGGAGATACTTCCGCGCGTGCTCCCTGCCCAGCGTGCCCTCGTAGAAATTCCGCAGCGCACCGACGGCCATTTCCGCGCCGGTCTGCAGCGGCCCGGGGATCTCCTTGAGATCGCGCGTGGCCAGCCAGCTCAGAAGCGTGAGCACCGCGATGATCGCCCACATGGTGGTGACCGTGCTCGTCACCTCCAGCGGGCCGATGTGAAACAGCACATTGCTCGCATGTTCCAAAACGCATCACCTCTGTTCGTACATATTGCATATAGTGTTAAATTATTATATCTCATTTTCCCCGCTTTGGGAAGCCGTCTTTTTCAATAATCATCCGCTTTTTCCCCGGCTGCCTCCCCTTTCTCCGCCGCTTGCATTTTTTGCCGCGGGATGGTATGCTTTTTTACAGAACGGAGCTGCGGAGGAACTGCCCATGGACGAATTCAGGCCCGGCCGCTACCGGCATTTCAAGGGAAAGGAATACGAGCTCATCTGCACCGCGCGGCACTCTGAGACGGAGGAGCTCATGGTGGTCTACCGCCCGCTCTACGGAGAGGGCGGGGTCTGGGTGCGCCCGGCCGCCATGTGGAACGAGCTCGTCGAGCGGGACGGAAAGCGCGTACGCCGCTTTACCTATATCGGAGACGAGGCATGAGACTGGATCTGAACCGGAGCGCCTTCTGGGAGCTCGATGTGCACTGCATGACGAAGCAGCAGGCCATCACCGCGCTCGACGCGAAGCTGCGCCGGGCAGGCCCCGGCGTCTACCGCCTGCGCGTGATCCACGGCTACCACGGCGGGACCGTCCTGCGCGACGCCGTGCGCGCCCACGCGGCCGGGCACCCGAAGGTGCTGCGCGTGGAGCTGGGCCTCAACCCGGGCGAGACCGACCTGATCCTGCGGGAGCTGTGAGCATGGAAGACAGAGAGATACTCCAAAAAGCCGCGGCGCGGCTGATCGCGTGGTACGCCGCGAGCCGCCGCGTCCTGCCCTGGCGCGAGTCGCCGACGCCCTACCATGTCTGGATCTCGGAGATCATGCTGCAGCAGACGCGCATCGAGGCCGTGATCCCCTATTACGAGCGCTTTCTGCGCGAGCTGCCGGACGTCGCTTCCCTCGCCGCGGTCGACGAAGATCGGCTCATGAAGCTCTGGGAGGGCCTCGGCTACTACAGCCGGGCACGCAATCTCCGAAAGGCAGCCCGGCAGATCATGGCGGAATACGGCGGCGAGCTGCCGCGCAGAGCCGGAGAATTGAAAAAGCTGCCCGGCATCGGGGACTATACGGCCGGGGCGATCGCCTCGGTCGCCTACGGCGAGCCGGAGCCGGCCGTGGACGGGAACGTGCTGCGCGTGCTCTCCCGTCTGCTGGCCTTTGAAGACGACGTGATGGAGCCGAAGACCCGCCGCCGGGTCACGGAGCAGCTGCGCGCGGTCTATCCCGCCGGGAAAGACGCGGCGCTGCTGACCGAAGGGATCATGGAGCTCGGCGAGACCGTCTGCATCCCGAACGGCGAGGCACGCTGCGGCGTCTGCCCGCTGCGCGCGCTCTGCCGCGCCCATGCGGATGACAGCGTCGAGCGCTACCCCGTCAAGGCCCCGCCGCGGCCGCGGCGCATCGAGGAGCGAACGGTGCTGCTGCTGCGCTGCGGAGACCGCTGGGCGATCCGCCGCCGCCCGAACAAGGGGCTGCTCGCGGGGCTGTGGGAGTTTCCGAGCGAGGCCGCCGCGCTGCGCGCGGAGGAGGCCGCCGCGCGCGTCCCCGGCGCGCTGGGCTGCAGCGCCTGCGGGGAGGCGGCACACATCTTCACCCACGTGGAGTGGCACATGCGCGGCTATGTGATCGACTGCGCGGAGCTGCTGCCGGGCTTTCAATGGGTCACGGCCGCGGAGCTGCGGGAGCGCTATCCCGTCCCCACTGCGCTGCGGTATTATCAAAAGGTATTGGAATCCTGTTCAAAGGAGGACTGCAGATGAAAAAGGAATCTCCGTCCATGGACGCGTGGCTGCGCGAGGCCAAGGCCTCGCCGGAGGCGGCGCGCTGCGGGATGTTCCTCGCGCACAACGGCGTGGTGCGTCGGACGGCGAAGGCGCAGGTGCGCTATGGCGCGGAAGGCGCCGCCCCGGTGTGCGGCATGCGCTTCGGCTATGACGCCGCGAAGGCCGCGGCCGCCGTTGAGGAGACGAAAGCGCTGGTGGGCATCCACTATGTCCGCATCTGGCTCAACGAGGGTGAGCTGGAGCTCGGCGACGACATCATGTTCGTCCTCGTCGGCGGCGACATCCGCCCGCATGTGATCGACGCGCTGCAGTTTCTCGTGGGCAGGCTCAAAAACGAGTGCGTCAGCGAGATCGAGATCAGCGAGGGCTGAGCGCCTGCCCAGAAAGGAAGAGAGACGACATGAAAAGAACGCTTGCGCTTCTCTGCGCGCTGATCCTGCTCTTCGCCGTGATGAGCATGCCGGCCTCCGCCGCCGGGCAGTGGTCCGATATCATGAATGTAGTCTGCGTGCAGGGCTGCACCGTCGCCCTTCGCATGGACGGCACGGTGCTCTACGCCGGCGATCCGAGCTTCCCCGCCTCCTGGGAGACGCGCGGCTGGTCGGATGTCGAGTGGATCGAGACGCAGGAGAGCGGCAGATATCTGGTCGGCCATACGGCCGACGGCCGCGTCTTCCTGAGCCTGCTGCAGAGCGCGGATGACCAGTATGAAACATATTTTGAACAGAGCGACGTCTCAACGTGGAGAGATGTTTGGAAGGTCGTCATCAAGAATTACCAGTGCCTCGGCCTGCGCTACGACGGGGGCTACTACACGGTCTCCATCGGCGACGAGGCCTACAGCGCGGCAAGCATCGCCTGCAGCTGGACGCAGCCGCTTCTGGACATCGACACCGACGGCTGGGGCCTGATCGTCGGGCTGACGGAGGACGGGACCGTGCTTGCGACCGACAACCAGGCGCTGCTCGACGGCAGCGGTTATTGGGGCGCGGGCTCCGGCAGCATCTACGACTGGCGGCAGGTCAGCGACATCTACTGCAGCTACTGCGGCTTCTACGCCATCCGGCCCGACACCGTGCTCGGCCAGAACCGCCGCGGCTGGAACGACGTCGCCTCCCTGTACATCGCGCCGGACTCCATGTTCGGCCTGCGCTGGGACGGCACGGTCGCCGCGAACTTCGACGACGAGTACTACCGGAACGACTACCGCCTGCAGCAGGTCGGAAGCTGGCAGAACATCGTCGAGCTCGGCTTTGACGGCGCGTGGCGCTACGTGCCGGTCGGCCTGCGCGGCGACGGCACGATCGCGGCCGTCACCAGCTATGACGGGGTCGAGCCTTACGGACAGTGGGACTTCCGCGGCTGGTCCGGCGTGTATGAGCTCTTCAGCGGCAGCGACTACACCATCGGCCTGCGGGAAGACGGGACGCTGCTCACCACCGGCGGGGAGTTCGAAACTCTGGACTACCTCCGGCAGCTCGCCGGCTGGCGCGACGTGCAGTGGGTCTATCCCGCGCAGGGAGAGTACACCGACCACATCGTCGCGCTCCGCTGGGACGGCACGCTGATCGCCGCGGGCGACAACAGCCGCGGGCAGTGCAATTTCTACTGATGAAGGCAGATCGGACAACAGGCGGCGTCCCCGCACGGGGACGCCGCCTGTTGTCTCAAGCTGTCGACACTTTGTCGACAGCTTGAAAAGCGAAAATGGAAACTTCCGAAAAAGTTCCCATTTTCGCAAGGATTGTAACGCGAAAGGGGACTACCATCTCCGCCCCCCTTTTGTCAGCTTCGCTGACATTTCCCCCGCCGGGGGAATCTTCCTCTCGCGCTCTCCCCATGCGCGTCCATTCTGGTCGCGCTGGGTTTGTCTACAGTCTGAGACAAGGGGCGAAAAAAAGCCGCCGCTGTCCAAATTCAGGATTTACAGCGCCTGTCGATCGTGATAAAATTAACGCAGTGGGTATCCCCCAACTCCAAATATTCTGAAAGGAAGGATGTTTATGAAGAAAACACTGGCCATGCTGCTCTGCCTGGTCATGCTGCTCTCGACCATGAGCGCGGCGGCCTCTGCCGAGGGCGCCTACACGCCCGGCACCTATACCGGAGAGGCTTCCGGCATGGGTACGGTCGTCGTCACCCTGACGGTGGACGAGAACGGCATTACCGACGTGCAGCTCGACACCTCCGGCGAGACGCCGGGCATCGGAGCCTCGCACGACGAGGAGTTCATCGCGCAGGTACTCGCGCAGGGCGCCGACATCGACGGCGTCTCCGGCGCATCCATCACCAGCCACGCCATCCGCATCGCCGTGGAGAAGGCTCTTGCCCAGGCTGCCGGCGCCGAGGGCGGCGAGAAGGCCCCCGTGGCCGACGGCACCTACAACGCCAAGGCCCCGTCCTTCGGCATCATGAAGGAGATGGAGCTTGCCGTCACCTTTGAGGGCAACGCCATCACCAAGATCGAGACCGTCTGCGCCGGCTCGGCGACCCAGGCCGACGAGGACGAGTACAACACGATCTACAAGACGGTCGAGGACTTCCTCTTCCCGCGCATCATCGAGGCGCAGAGCCTCGGCGTCGACAACATCACCGGCGCGACCGTCTCCTCCAACGCGGCCAAGACCGTTATCGCCAAGATCATTGACGCCAACGGCGGCAATTCCGACGAGTGGTACACTGACATCCCGAAGAGCGACGCCGTCGTCGAGCTCAGGGACTATGACGTGATCGTGGTCGGCCTCGGCGCCTCCGGCATGGCCTCCTACATCAGCGCGGCCGAGAACGGCGCGACGGTCTTCGGCATGGAGGCCGCTGCCAAGATCGGCGGCAACGGCACCAACACCGCCGGCCCGCTCGGCGTCAACCCGCCCCACCAGGTCGAGAACAACGGCGGCGAGCCCTATGTGGATCCCGATGAGCTGTTCGACGCCTGGATGGAGTACACCGACGGCGACGCCAAGGCCGAGATCGTCCGCCTCTTCATCGAGGAGTCCGGCCAGACCCTCGCCTGGCTTGCCGACAACTGGGGCTTCCAGTTCCTGCCCAGCATGTTCGCCTTCTATGACTACCACGGCTGGCCCCTGTGGACCATGTACATGGACAAGGACAACGCCTACAACAACGCCCTGACCACGGCCAAGGCCATGAACGAGAAGAACGACTACATGACCGAGCTGACCGCGAAGTCCCTCATCCTCGACGAGGAGGGCAAGGTGATCGGCGTGGAGGCCGAGTACTATGACGGTACCGTCTACAAGGTCTACGGCGACTCCGTGATCATCGCCTCCGGCGGCTACATCGGCAACGCCGAGATGACCATGAAGTACACCGGCGCCGTGTGGCACACCAAGGGCATGACCCAGTGCGACGGCTTCGGCATCCGTGAGTGCCTCAAGCTCGGCGGCGCGCTGTACAATCCCGACGTCGCGGTGGAGGACCATATCGCCGCGCTCGACACCATCGTCCGCTCCGAAGATTACTCCAACGACGACAAGAGCATCCTGACCTCCCTGGTGCAGGATCTCAACTACCAGCTCATCGACTCGAAGGGCGAGAGCTTCGACGGCAACTACAACGGCCTCGGCATCGCCTTCAACGCCTGGGAGGCCGGCGCCAACTACTATGTCCTCATCAACGAGGCCGAGTACAATTCCATCAAGGAAAACGGCCTGATCCAGTTCATCGCCCCGATGTTCTTCGGCCAGGGCGGCAGCTATGAGGAGGGCACGCCCGTCGCCAATCTCGACGAGATCATGGCCATGGGCCAGGCCTTCAACGACGTGTTCATCGCCGACTCCCTCGAGGATCTGGGCAATCAGCTCGGCTTCGAGATCAAGCTTGACGACGTGCACGGCCAGACCGAGGGCAAGATCTGGGCCATCAAGGGCGCCGCTTACGTCTACAGCACCTGCGGCGGCATGGACGTCGACACCAACATCAACCTCCTCAAGGAGGACGGCACCCCGGTCGAGAACGTCTACGTGGTCGGCAACGAGTCCCTGGGCACGCTCAACGAGTCCAATAAGGCATATGTCACCTACGGCGGCTGCGCGCAGGGCTGGTCCCTGACCTCCGGCCGTCTGGCGGGCGCCAACGCCGCAGCGAAGTTCGCCGGCTGAGGCTGATCGCCCTCTCCCATTTCCGATAAAGGATCGACCGCCCGTCCTGCGGGCGGTCGATCCTTTGCTGAACAGCGATGCGCGCAAAAAACTCCCCCGGGTTTCCCCGGGGGAGCCGTCCGCGCATGCCGTGTCGGCCCTATTATAACCTGCACAAATAGGCAGGTGGGTCGCCTAAGTTCTGTTTCGCTGCTTCCAACGTCCGACTGGAGTCG
>CAMJQX010000048.1 GCA_946408145.1 uncultured Clostridia bacterium | reverse complement strand
GCGTCTCATCCTTGACCAGCGACATGCCGATATCGGAATAGTCGTTGGAGGAGGAGAGCTGATAGGTGCGGTACTCGTCGGCAGTCATAAAATAGCTCCAGTTGTCGCCGAGCCCCGCGACCATGGCGGCCGCGGCGGACTGCCCCAGAGCGGCGCGATCCACCGGATCGATGAATTTCTCGTCCAGCAGATCCTTGATCTCGATGTAGCGCATGGCCTCGTCAAAGTCCTCTTTGCCGCCCACGCGCTTGAGCATGCTGTTATACGTCCAGTAGTACATGCCGCCGCCCACGAGCACCAGCAGGATCACGACCGCGCGCAGGCTGATGCCGATGCTGAAAAAGCCGTGGATAAAATGTCCGATCCGGCGCAGCACTCTGCCCAATATACGTCCCAAAACAAAACCTCCATGTCATGGCTTAGCCGGACAGCGAAACCCGCTGTCCGGCAGCCAGCCCATATGTGCTGATTATTTGATTCATTCTCCCGCGTCCTGCGAGAAGGTCAGTCCCGAGAAGAACTGCTCGGGATCGATGCGGCTGCCGCCGGAGAAGATTTCAAAATGGCAGTGCGGGCCGGTGGCGATCCCGCTGCTGCCGACATAGCCGATGGTCTCACCCTTTGAGACGACCTGCCCCTGAGACACGGCGATCGAGGACATGTGCCCGTAGAGCGTGACATAGCCGTTGCCGTGATTGATCATCACGCAGCTGCCGTAGCCGCCCTTTTCACCGGCCAGGGTGACCGTGCCGCCGTCGGCGGCGACGATCGCCGCGCCATAGCCCGCGCCAATGTCAATGCCGGAGTGGTTTTTCTGTTCTCCGGTGATCGGATGCACGCGCAGCCCGAAGCGGCTGGTGATATAGGTGCAGGACGGGACGGGCCAGCCGAAGACGCCGGTGCCGGTCACGCTGCCCGAGCCGCCGGTCGATGCGGCGGGCTGCGAAGCTGCTGCCGCGGCGGCAGCCGCAGCGGCGGCCTCCGCTTCTCTGCGTTTCCGCTCTTCTTCCTGACGCTGGCGTTCAAGCTCTGCGACCAGTTCGGCGAGCTGTCTGTCCGCCTCCTCCTCTTCCGCGAGGATCGCATCGACCTCTTCCTGATGGGCGTCGATGTCATCCTGCAGGGCAAGGATGAGGTCCGTTGCCTCGTCGATCTCGGCCTGCAGCTGCTCCTGCTCTTCCTGGAGCACGGCTTTTTTTGCCTCAAGCTCCGTTTTGAAAGCCTCGTAGTCGGCCTTCACCTGCTCGGTGTTCTGCCTCGCGGCGCGGTAGGCTTCCTCCAGCTCCTTGTCGCTCTGCATGATCTCCCCCACGTCGTCCATGGCGGTGAGGAATTCACTCAGGCTGGAGGTCCGAAGGATCATGCCCAGAATGCCGTAGCCTCCGTTTTCCTCCATGTCGCGGATGCGGACGCGATAGCGCTCCAGCTGTTCGGCCTCGAGCGCCTTCGCGGCCTCGACCTCGCGGGCTTTGGCGGAGATCATCTCGTCATAGATCGCGATCTCCTCATTGTTCAGCTGGATCTGCTGCAGGGTGTAGGCGTTTCGTTCGTCCATGGCGCGCTTGCGCTCCATGACGCCGGCCTGCTCGGCAGCCAGCTGATCCACAACCGCCTGCTTTTCCTGGCGCTTGGCCGCGATGGCGTCGCGCTCGGCACGCATGGCGTTGACCTCTTCCTGTGTCACCGCATAAGCGGCGGCGGGGACTGCGCTCAGGCAGAGCGCAAGCGCCAGCATCAGGGCGAGGATTTTGAGAAAAGCTCTGTTTTTCATAGGGTATGTTCGAAGTCGAACTGCCTCAGCAGTTCCAGTAACTCAATCCGCTGAAATACTGGGCCGGGTCGGTTGTCGAACCGTTGATGCGCACCTCGAAGTGGCAATGGGTGCCGGTGGCGTTGCCGGTGGCGCCCAGATAGCCGATCACGTCGCCCGCGTTGACATAGGAGCCGCTGCTGACGGCGTTGGAGGACATGTGCGCATACAGCGTCGAATAGCCGTTTCCGTGGTCGATGACCACATAGTTGCCGTAGGCGCCGCTGCTCGTCGCGGTGATGACCGTGCCGGAGGCGGCCGCAAGGACGGGCTGCCCGTCGTTGCCGTAGCCGTCGATGTCGATGCCGGCGTGGAAATGCCCGGTGCGGCTTTCCCCGTAGCGGCCGGTGATGCGCCGGGAACAGGGAACCGGCCAGGTGAAGGCGCCGGTGCTTGCGGGAGCCTGAGGAGCGACGTATTCAGTGGCAGCAGATCCGTCTCCGCCGGCCTGCGTCTGCGCGGCGGCAGCCGCTTCCTCGGCGGCTCTCCTGCGCGCCTCTTCCTCCGCCTTTTTCTGGGCCTCGTATTCTGCGATCATGGCGGTGACTTCCGCCGCGGCCTCCGCCTCGGCTGCCCGCTCCTCTTCAAACTGTCTCGTCGCTTCTTCGATCTCGTCCGCAAGCTCTTCCAGGATGGCCTCGGTCTCCATCAGACGCGCCTCGATCTGTGCCTGCTCGGCGCGGAGCGAATTCTGCTTTCCTTCGCATTCCGCGCGGACCTGCTCATACTCGGCCTTGATGCGCTCGAGCTCTATGCGGGCGTTGCGGTACTGCTCCTCCAGACGTTTGTCGCTCTCCATGATGGAATCCATATCGTCCAGCTTGGAAAGGAGCTCCGAGAAGTTGGCGGAGTTGAGGATCAGCGCCAGAATATCATAGGTGCCGTCCTCCTCCATGGAGCGGATGCGGGCGCGGTATTTCCTGCCCTGCTCCTGCTCCGCGGCCTGGGCCCGCTCCAGCTCCAGCGTTTTCTCCGCCAGGATCTGGTCGTACATGGCGAGTTCCTCCGCCACGAGCTCAAGCGCCTCTTTGGCCGCCGCATTCTCTTCTTCCAGCGCCGCCTTCTTTTCCAGGACGCTGGCCTCCTGCTCCTGCATGGATTCCAGGCGCGCCTGCGCTTCGTTCACGCGGGCGGTCAGCTCGTCCTTCTTTGCCTGCAGCGCGTTGATCTCCGCCTGCGATACCGCGTGGGCGGTCGGGATCACGCTGAGGACCAGCGACAGGATCATCACAATGGCCATGATGATCGCCAGTATGGATACTGCTCTCTTTCGATTCATTCCGAATCTCCTAAATATGCTAAACCTTCAGATAATTGCGGATGGCGTTGACGCCGCCGAACACGCCGACGAACACGCCGATGCCGAGATAGGCCGCCAGCATCGGGATGGCCACCTTGTTGAAGGGGATGATGCTGATAAAGCTGCCCGCGAGCGTGCCCATGATGCGGCTGGTCAGCAGGCCGTAAAGCCCCCACTCCGCGAGGAAGGCCAGGCCGCCGCCCAGGATGCCGAGCACCAGGCCCTCGATGACGAAGGGCAGACGGATAAAGCTGTTGGTGGCGCCGACCATCTTCATGATGCCGATCTCCTCGCGCCGGCCGAAGGTGGCGAGCTTGATGGTGTTGGACATGATAAAGACGGAGACGAAGACCAGGATCACCGTCAGCACCAGCGAGACGACGCTCACGATGTTGCGGATGGTGATGAAGGCGTTGGCGTACTCCAGATGGGCTTTGACCTTGACGATGCCCTCGACGCTCTCCAGCTCGGACTTGGTCTGGGACATGAGGGAGATATCGCCCAGGTGGATCACAAAGCGGTGGCGGAACACCGTCTCGTCGATGCCGTCCCGGAAGTCCCGGTCGAAGTTGTTCAAGAAATTATCCATGGCCACGGCGCGATCCACAAATTCCGCGTCGCTCACATTGGGGACAGCCTCGACCAGGCTCTGCAGAGCCTGCGCGTCTTCGGAGCTGTAGCTCTCATCCACGAGAGCCACGACCTCGTTCTGGTCCTCCATGTCGCCGATCAGCTGATCGATGTTCAGGGAGAGCAGGGACACGCTGCCCATGATGATCAGGCAGGCCATAATGATCGTAACAGACGCGAAGGACATGAAGCTGTGGGTCTTGATGCTTCGGAAGCCTTCGCGGATCAGATAACCGCTTCTACTCAAACTCATACGCCGTAATACCCTTCCGATCCGTCACTGACCACGTGACCCTCTTCGATCGTGATGACGCGCTTGGAGAGGGCATTGACCAGTTCCTTCTCATGGGTCACGACCAGGATCGTGGTGCCCATCTCATTGATTTTTTCGAACAGGAGCATCAGTTCCAGACTGCGCACCGGATCCAGATTGCCGGTGGGCTCGTCCGCGATGATCATGCGCGGGCTGTTGACAAGCGCGCGGGCGATGGCCACACGCTGCTGCTCGCCGCCGGACAGCTCATCGGGCAGGCGCTTCTCGCGGCCCTCCAGACCGACCAGCTCAAGCACATAGGGCACGCGGCGGCTGATCTCCCGCCCGGACGCGCCGACCACGCGCATTGCGAACGCCACGTTGTCGTAGACGTTCATATTCTCGATCAGACGATAGTCCTGAAAGATGACGCCCAGCGTTCTGCGAACCTTGGGCAGCTTGTGGCGGCGGATCTTGTTCATGTCGAAATCGTTGACGATCACCTTGCCGGCGTCGGCCCTGATCTCGCCGGTGATGAGCTTCATCAGCGTGGTCTTGCCGGAACCGGAGGGACCGACGAGAAAGACGAATTCTCCTTCGTCGATCTCTATGTTTATGCCGTCCAGCGCCACGGTGCCGCTGGTGTCATAAACCTTCGTGACATTCTTCATTCGAACCATAGGTTTTCCTCCATAGGGGTCATGCTGTGTTTGTATTCCCGCACAGGCCGGTCATCCGGCCCATGCCGTAAACAGCGCCTCAATACTTGGACGTGTTGAGAGAATCGAGGTACTGCTTTACCATCATGGCAACTTTGAAGACGATCGCGTGGTCAAACTCCCGCAGGTCGAGCCCGGTGATCTTCTTGATCTTTTCCAGGCGGTAGACCAGGGTGTTGCGGTGGACGTAGAGCTTGCGCGAAGTCTCGGATACGTTCAGGTTGTTCTCGAAGAAACGGTTGATGGTCTCCAGCGTGTCTTCATCCAGCGTCTCGATCGGGTTCTTCTTGAAGACCTCGTTGAGGAACATCTCGCACAGGGTCGTGGGCAGCTGGTAGATGATGCGGCCGAGACCGAGGTTTTCGTAATTGATGATGGTCTTGTCGCTCTCGAAGACGCGGCCGACCTCGATGGCGACCTGCGCCTCCTTGTAGCGGTCGGCCAGCTCGCGCAGGTGGTTGGCGTTGGTGCTGATGCCGATGACGCAGCGGATCCCGAGCTCCTCATGCAGGCTGCTCTCGATGCTGCGGGCGACCTTGAGCACTTCCTCATGGCTCTCCGGAGAGGACAGGGCTTTGACCACGACCACGTCGGTCTCGTTGATGTTCAGCACGAAATCTCTCTGCCGGTCGGGGAAGATGCGCTGGATGACTTCCATCGCGGCCATGTCGGGGTTCTCGGTCTGGCGGACCAGCAGGACGCTGCGCGGCTCATCCGTGACGAAGTGCAGCTCCTTGGCGCGCACATAGACGTCCCCCGGCAGGATGTTGTCGGAAATGATGCTCTTTACAAAGGCGGCCTTGTTGTGCTTTTCCTCATAATTGCTGCGGGCCTCGTTGAAGGCCACGGCGGACACGGCGCAGATCGTTCTGGCAGCCTGGTCGGTGCCCTCCACGAACGCGGCATAATCCATCTTGCCGTTCTCGGCGCTCAGGGCGCTGTAACTCCTGCCGCCGGTGCAGATCACTTTCTCTGCGGAGTCGAAATCGTAAGCGCGGTAATCGTCAAGCCGGGAGCCGATGATCGCCAGCTCGCTGCTGGCCACCACAAAGCCCTGCTCATCCACAACGCCGATGGTGCGGTCGACGGCGTCTTTCATTTGAATGATCACGTTCTGGAAGATTCTGCTGGACATAATGATGCCTCCTATATCCTGCGGCCGGGCAGTTTATTAGGTCAGGCTTGGCAAAAATGCCATACCCCCGCATTATTCTTCCTACATAATAACGCAAGTCTTTGTGATTTTCAATAGAAATCATATTGTTTTTTTGTTAATTTTTTCGGGATTGTGTTCTATCCGCTCAAAAACGCCTGAATAATGAAGGAGTTTTTTGACGATTTACCCATGTTTCAGGCATTGAACAGAGTGCACAAATCACCTTCGTCAAGCTCCCGGAAGCCGCCAGCGCCAAGCTCTTCCCCCAGCTGGAGCCCGCCGACCGACAGCCGCCGCAGCGCGAGCACCGGCTTTCCGCGGCTGGCGAGCATGCGCCGCACCTGATGGTATTTCCCCTCCATCACGGTCACGAGGCAGCGGCCGCCGCCCAGAAGCTCCAGCTCCGCGGGCAGGCACTGCGTCCCGTCCCGCAGGACGATTCCCCGGGAAAAGGCCGCCGCGTCCTCCTCGTCCACTTCGCCCTCTACTTCTGCATAATACCTTTTTTTGACGCAGCTTTTTGGCGAAATCACACGATGGGCAAAATCCCCGTCGTCGGTCAGCAGCAGCAGTCCGCTCGTGTCCTTGTCCAGACGGCCTACCGGAAACAGCCCCAGCCGCCGCAGCTCCGGCGGCAGCAGATCCAGCACGGTCTGCTGCTTTTTGTCCTCCGTCGCCGTGACCACGCCCACGGGCTTGTCGATCATATAATAATGATAGGGCTGATAGCGCAGCGCTTTTCCGTCGAACAGCACCGCCGCGGTATCGGGATCAAGTTTGCGTTCGGGGCGCGTCTCCGTGAGGCCGTCGACCTGAACGCGGCCGGCGCGGATGATCTCCCGGAGCTCTTTACGGGAGGCGACGCCCATGTCCGCAAGCAGCTTATCGAGGCGCATTTGCGGCATAGTATCCCCCTCCCCCTCATGATGTGCTTTACATAATACCATATTTGTTGCTGAATTGCAACCTTTTTAAGCTATTTTGTTCTTATTGGTCTGCATACTGCGCCTCTGCGGCGAATATATATGTCCTCAAGGGGGTGTTGTCCATAGGGAAAACAAAACGCCGCATGACCCGGATGCGCGCCGTGTCGATCGTGTTTGCCGCGGCGGCGATCCTCTTTGCGCTGTTTGCCCTTCGCCTGCTCCTGAGCCGCACGGACTGCGGCACGCTCGCAGGCCGCCTGCTTTTCCTGGAGCGGCTGGGCTGGCAGGTCGACGCGGGGAGCGAAGAGCGCGAACACATACGCCTGCCGGAGGAGCTGAGCGATGTGATGGCCGGATACAACCGCATGCAGAAAGCGCAGGGCTACGATCTGAGCCGGCATCTGGGCGAGCGCTGCGAAAAATACAGCTACCGTCTCACCAATTACCCCGACTGCGGGCAGACCGTGATGGTCACGCTCTACGTGCGGGGCCGAAGGGTGATCGCCGGAGATGTGCACAGCACAGCGCTCGACGGCTTCATGCACGGGCTGAAAACGGAATGACGGAAAAAGCTCCGTCATTCCGTTTTACATTTTCTTATTTACAAGCCGCTGCGTACTGTTTTGGGATCATGATCACGGTACGAAGGCTTTCACCGCAGGCGGCCGCCCCCGAGGCGGTATTTTTCAGGCGAGCTTTGCGAGTGCGGAGTTCCGGAACGCGGGGTCGCGCGTGACCTCGCGCAGCACTTTCAGCTCCGGCGGGAAATTGACTTCCGCGTTCTCGTCGCTCAGTTCGATCTCCACGATGGCCTGATCGTCCCAGAAGGGATAGAGGTCGATCTCGAAATACTGCCCCTCGTAGGTCAGGCAGTAGCGGGATTTATGCACCGGCCGCTTGTCGGGATCCGCCTCCTGCAGGAGGGAAAGGAATTCGCCTTCGCTCAGCCGCTCCTCGACCTCCAGACGTTTGTAATCGCTGATGCGGCGCTTGAGCGTCTTGTAGTAGAGATAGCTCCCGTTCTCGCCGCGCTTTCGGATCCGCAGCTCGTCGCCCTCCCTGGCCGGCAGATAGTACTGCACGATCTCCACGCGGCGGCAGTTCGGCATGCTCTCCAGCCACTTCAGGTCAGGATACGCGATCAGATACTTCCGCTCGATCTCCAGCGGCTCCGGTTCGCCGAGCGCCAGCCGGATCTCGGCTATAAGGCGGCGAAGCTTGTGGTTGAAGTCCACGGAGTTGTCGATCACGCGCAGATGGGGATGCCCCGTCCACGCGGCGATCAGCTTGTCGTCCTGCCTGACGGCCTCCTCCACAGTCTCATAGCGCGCCTTGTTGTTCTCCCTGGTATAGAACTGCTCGGCGCCCTTGGCGGCCGTGACCATGTGGAAGACCGCGTCATAGCTGTCGCGCAGCTCGACCTCCGTCTTTCCGACATAGCGCAGCACTTCCTCGAACTCCTCTTCGTTCATATAGGACTTGTTGTCGAGCGCGCCGCGGTCGCAGACGATCAGGATCTTGTCGGCCTTCATGGTGCGGGCCGCCTGCTCAAACAGGCGCTCCTTCTCCAGCTGCAGCGTCATCTGCACCTTCTGATAATCCAGATTGGTGCCGCAGGTCCAGGGCGTCACGCCGCCGCTGATAAACTCCGTGGCCGTCTCCGGCACGAAGAGCACCGTGTAGCCCAGCTTGGAAAACTCGTTCTGGATCCAGCTCAGTCCCGTGGTCTTGCCCGCGCTGGGGCCTCCGGTAATGACGATCTTGTGAAGCTCCATTCTCTCTTTCTCCTTCTCGCCTGACGGCGACTTCCGTATTGAGAACCCAAAAAGGACGCTTGAGGGCAGGCCTGTATCCGACTCTACTGTCTCAGTCGATCCGATCCCCGTTCCCGTAGACCTCGCAGAAGCGGGCGGCGAAGGACGGCTCCATCCCCGCGGCATAGAGATGGGACAGGTCTCCCACCTGAGAGGCACGGAAGATCGCGATGCCGGGGCGGCGCTCCTCGGTGCTGATCACAGTCACCGAGGAAGGAGCCATGACCAGGCCGTGCCAGAGCGGCATCGGCGAGCAGTTCAGCAGATGGCTCAGCAGCACGCAGCTGACGCCGAAGTGACAGAAAAAGGCCAGCGTGTCTTCATTGGGCCGTTCGGCACGATAGCTCAGGCCTTCGCGCACATAGCCGTGCCCGGCCAGCAGCGCGTCGAAGGCGCCGACCACGCGGTCATATTCCTCGCCGACACGCGCGGCCTTGAAGACCTCGTTTTCCTTCCATTCATCCGGCAGCAGGAAGCGGCGGTCAGCCAGCCAGTCCTGCGGCAGCCAGTCCCAGGCGACGCGCGGCTCCGCGGAGTCCGGACGCGCGATCAGCGGAGAGAACTCCCGCAGCCACTCGCATTCCACGCAAGTCCGCCCCGCTTTCTCCAGCGTCGGAACGGCGGTCGCTCTCGCGCGGCCCAGGGGCGAGACATAATATTCCTTGATCGGCAGCGGCGCGATGCGCTCCGCCAGCAGCGCGGCCTCCCGCCTGCCTGTCTCGGTCAGATCGTCGAAATAATAGTCCGGCTCTCCGTGCCGGATCAGCAGCAGCTTCATGTGCGGGCCCTCCCCTTTCGTCTTCCTTATCAGAATATCACACTATTGAAGATATTTCCACACAAAGATCAGGGAAAAGCAAAAGGCAGCGCCTTGCGGTGCTGCCTTTGAGCGATCAATAATAGCGCTTGTTCTTGTTCTTGCGGGCCGCCTCGGATTTCTTGCGGCGCTTCACGC
>CAMJQX010000047.1 GCA_946408145.1 uncultured Clostridia bacterium | reverse complement strand
CGAGCTGCACCTGCACGTCTTCACCGAGGACGGCACCCGCCTGATCGTGCGCGTGCCCACCATCGGCCTGGAGGCGGACGAGCGCGAGAACCTCGTGCAGGGCCACAAGCTCTTCGTCACCTTCGAGGGCAAGGTCATGCACTTCTTCGATCCCGAGAGCGGAGAGAACCTGCTCAACGACTGATCGTGTCCGTTGCACAACAAAAAAGGAACCGCCGACAGGCGGTTCCTTTTTTGTTGTTTTCAGCCTTGTTTCTTTACCAGCAGGACGCCTCTGGCGGGCGCCTCAACGCTGCCGCCGAGCTGTTCGCCGCCCGCGGGAAAGACCTCCGCGCCGCGGAGCAGCAGCGTCCAGTCGCCCTCGGGGAGGGAGAAGCTCCGCTCCGCGCCGTTGGGATTGATGAGCGCATAAGCGACAGTCTCGCCGTCCTGCTCCCAGCTGACCGCGATCACATTGCCCTCCAGGGCCTCGCAGACGGGCTGGGCCTCGGTGAGGAAGGCGTTTTCCTTCCGCAGCTCGATCAGCGCGGCGTAGAAGCGGGACATGGCCCAGGCGTCGCTGTCGGGCGTAAGGGCCTCCCAGTCGAGATTGTTGACCGCGTCGGAGGAGGCGTAGCTGTTGCCGTCGCCGTCCTTCGTGCGCAGCATCTCCTCACCGGCGAGGAAGAAGGGCATGCCGCGCGAGAGCATCACGACCGAGGCGCCGAGGCGGTTCATCGCCAGGCGATCCTCCGCGGAGGCCTCCGGCACGGTGGTCTCCAGCTTGTCCCAGAGCGTGTTGTTGTCGTGGGAGGACATGTAGTTGACGACCATGGCGTCCGGCACGTGCCAGGTGATCCCCGGCGTCTTCAGGCCGCCGATGATGCCGAAGGAGACCTTGGCGGCCGTGGCCTTGTTGGCGCTGCCGTTGATGTAGCCCGCGTCCTTCGGGTCGAAAACGCTGCCCTTGAGGCCGTCGCGGATGGCGTCGTTGAAGACCGCGATGCCGCCGATGGCGCCCTCGGTGGGCTGGATCTTGCCGATGTTGGCCTGGCTCGCCTGCATGTTGGGATTGAGCGGCGTGGAGCCGCCGGTCCAGCCCTCGCCGTACAGGATGGCGCGCGGGTTGACGGCGTGGACGGCCTGCTCGACGGCCTGCATGGTCTCCATGTCGTGCAGGGCCATCAGGTCGAAGCGGAAGCCGTCGACCTTGTACTCCTCCGCCCAGTAGCGGACGCTGTCGACGATGAATTTGCGGAACATCGCGCGGTTGGAGGCGGTCTCGTTGCCGCAGCCGCTGCCGTTCGAGGGGACGCCGGAGGAGTCGAAGCGATAGTAGTAATAGGGGACGATGCGGTTGAGGCTGGAGTTGAGCTCATAGGTGTGGTTGTAGACCACGTCCATGATGACGCCCATGCCGTTTTCGTGCAGGCTCTGCACCATCTGCTTGAATTCCGTGATGCGCACCGCACCGTCACAGGGGTCGGTGGCATAGCTGCCCTCGGGGACGTTGTAGTTCTTCGGGTCGTAGCCCCAATTGAACTGCGGCTCGTCGGAGCTCTCGTCCACGGTGGCGTAGTCGTAGACCGGCTGCAGGTGGACGTGGGTGACGCCGAGCTGCCTGAGATAGTCCACACCCACGGGGAGGCCCGCGCTGTTTTGCAGCCCGGTCTCCGTGAAGGCCAGATACTTGCCCGGATACGCGGAGGCGGCGATGGTGTTGGAGAAGTCGCGCACGTGCACCTCCCAGATCACCGCCTGCTCGTAGGAGTCCACGCCCGCGTAATAGCCCTCCTCGGCGAAGGGCGTTCCGTCAGCCGAGGGGCCGGGGTCCGTCAGCGCGAGGTCGACGACCATGCCGCGGTCCCCGTTGACGCCGACGGCGCGGGCGTAGGGGTCGACGGCCTCCTGCGTCCCGACCGCGGTGCTCACGCTGTAGGTATAGTAGGTGCCGTGCCCGCAGTCGGCGCTGCAGGACCAGACGCCCTTCTCGCCCTTCTCCATGTCGAGCGCGGCATAGGCATCGCCGCCGTCGCCGGCGTCGAACAGATTGAGCACCACGCGGGACGCCGTCGGCGCCCAGACCTTGAATTCGGTCTGACCGTTCGAAATCACGGCGCCGAGATCGTCGCCGTCGTAGACGTACTCTTCGCGGAATTTTGCACTGTCGAAAATGTCGGTCGGGACGGCGGGCAGCGTGCCGTAGCCCTTGATCGTGACTTCGTATGGCCTGGAAATGTCGAGCTCCTCCTCCGTGCGGATCACACCCGTGACCACGTTGTTGTTCAGGCTGGAGAGCTCCGCGACCTTCAGCGCGCGGCCGCTGCCGTCGGTGACGCTTATCTCGTCGAGCGACTCGATACGCGCCGCGGGGCTGATGCGATAGCGGATCTCGTGCTCGGAGACGATGCCTGCCAGCGTGAAGGTACGGATCTGCGACAGCGTCGCGCCGCCGTCCCGGCTGACGTACTGTCCGCCGTCGCCCTCCTTCAGGTAGATCACGGTGTCGCCGTCCATGACCGCAAAGCGGTCGTCCGGGAAATCCTTCTCGGCGGAGCCCCAGGAGGAGCCGCCGGGGGAGGAGCAGTTCCGCCGCACGATGAAGCCGACCTCCTCCACCTCATCGGGTACGTTGACGACGCATTTGACGCCGTAGGCGCAGGGGTAGAAGAGGCAGCCGTGCCCGTCCTTGCCCGGGAACCAGATCCAGACGTCGCACTTGCTGTAGTCCGCGTCCTCCGCGCACCAGTACAGCGTGAGCTGATTGCAGCCCGGCTCTTTTTCCAGCTGATACTCCTCCGCCGGGGCGAGGGCCTCGGCGCTCTGCACGCCGCCGAAGCCCGTCAGGAGCGTCAGCAGCATGGCCGTCAGAAGCAGCAGGGAGATTGTTCTTTTCATCCGTTCCATCCTCCTGTCCTTGTTTTTTCCGTATGGCTGTTCATCCTATTATTATCATGCGGCGGCGGAGAAGTCAAATTTATGTTTTGCATTTGACTTTTTCGCGCGGTATTGATAGTATGAGGATTGCAGATGCGCAAAAAAACGGAAAAGAGATGATCCCATGAACCGTTCCAGCGGTATCCTGATGCCTATGAGCTCGCTGCCCTCTCCTTACGGCTTCGGCACCATGGGCAGGTGCGCCTATCAGTTTGTTGATTTTTTGAAGGCGTCCGGCCAGAAATACTGGCAGCTGCTCCCCCTCGGCCCCACCAGCTACGGCGACAGCCCTTATTCCGCCTTCTCCACCTTCGCGGGCAGCCCGTACTACATCGATCTGGACATGCTCGTCAAGGACAAGCTCCTGAAGAAAAGCGAGATCGAAAAGATCGACTGGGGCAGCGACCCCGAGCGGGCCGACTACGCGAAGATCTTTGAACACCGCTTTCCCGTGCTGCGCAAAGCCTATGCGCGCGGGCGGGAGCGCTATGCGGAGGAGCTCGCGGCCTTCCGGGAGAAAAACGCCTCCTGGCTGGAAAACTACGCCCTCTTCATGGCCCTGAAGATCCATTTCGGCATGGTCAGCTGGCTCGACTGGCCGGACGAGGACATCCGCCTGCACAAGTCCGGGGCGCTGAAAGCCTACGGCGAAAAGCTGAAAGAGGATGTGGACTTCTACGTCTTCCTGCAATTCCTGTTCTTCCGCCAGTGGGAGGCCCTGCGCGACTACGCCCACGGCAAGGGCATCCGCTTCATCGGCGACGTGCCCATCTATGTGGCGCTGGACTCCGCGGACGTCTGGAGCGAGCCGAAGTTCTTCCAGCTCGGCGAGGACAGCCTGCCCACCGAGGTCGCCGGCGTACCGCCCGACGCCTTCACGGACGACGGCCAGCTCTGGGGCAACCCGCTCTACGACTGGGACGTCATGAAGGCCGACGGCTACGGCTGGTGGATCCGCCGCATCGACGGCGCGCGGGAGCTCTTCGACGTGATCCGCATCGACCACTTCCGCGGCTTCGAGAGCTACTGCGCCGTCCCCTACGGGGACACGAACGCGCGCCGCGGCGTGTGGAAAAAGGGCCCCGGCATGGACCTGATCGGCATGCTGAAGAGCTGGTTCCACGGCCTGGAGTTCATCGCCGAGGATCTGGGCTACACGACGCCCGAGGTCGAAAAGCTGCTGGCCGATTCCGGCTTCCCCGGGATGAAGATCCTGGAGTTCGGCTTCGACGCCGACGGCGACGCGCCCTACATGCCGCACAACTGCTGTGAAAACAGCGTCTGCTACATCGGCACGCACGACAACGAGACCGTCAGCGGCTGGCTGAAAACCAACCTCCGCAAGCATATCCGCTTTGCCGAGCGCTATATGCGCATCACGGAGGAAGAGGGCTGGTGCTGGGGCATGATCCGCACCGGCATGGGCACGGCCTCGAAGCTCTTCGTCATGCAGATGCAGGACATTCTCGAGCTGCCCGCCACGGCCCGCATGAACAGCCCCGGCACCGTCGGGCGCAACTGGCAGTGGCGCATGAAGCCCGGCATGCTCACGAAGGAGCTGGCGAAAAAGCTCCGCGAGTACACCCACACCTACCGCAGGATCTGATCATCCGATAAACAGACGATCCCCGGAAATGCAAAGCATTTCCGGGGATCGTGCCTTTTCGGCGGGAAAAGCCTCAGCTGCCCACGCGCTCGTACTCGCAGCTGCTGGCAAGCTCGCCCTTGGCGTTGTACTTGAGGTAGGTGAAGTGCCCGGCGTTGTTGAGAGCGACCAGACAGTGCCCGTTGTCGTCGTTGGTGAAGCGGTCGCTGCCCTGGTCGGCGTGCAGCTCGACGCTGTAGTCGTTGGCGATGTCGGTCAGGCGCAGCGTGGCCACGCCGCCCTGGATGCGCACACGGGCGCGGAAGGAGGTGCAGCGCTCATCGCTGCCCACGGTCAGGGGGATAACGGTGGCGTCGCCCAGATAGAGCGCCCAGTCCGCGCAGTAGGGCATATAAAGCTCCAGATCGCGCATCCAGGCCTCGCGGTTTTCAAAGCTGCCGCCATACTGCTGCAGCCATTCGTAGGCGCCGAAGACGTCGCCGTTTTCGCAGAGCGTGAAGAACTCGCGCGTGTGGTCGGTGGCGTCGCCGATCGCCTGGAGCAGCTCCGCCGTGTCCTTGTAATTCCGGATGCTCTGCAGCAGCTCGATGACGGCCTGATCCAGCGGGAGCATGCCGGGGGCGGGCTCGTCCTCCAGCTGCAGCTCGGTCGGATCCTCCCCGCCGCTGGCGAGCAGGTCGGCCACGCTCTGGCTGCCCAGGGTGAGCGCCGTGTCCTTTGACATGGAAAAGCGCGTCATGTCGTCCGGCTCCATGCTCAAAGAGGCATAGACGCCGCGGATGTTGTAGCGCCTGATGAACTCCGTCAGGGCCTTCGCCTTGCGGTAGACCGGCTCGCAGGCCTGTTCCTGGTCGCCCAGCTCCATATAGGCCTGGTAGGCCTCGGAGAGCTTGCCGCTGTCGAGCAGCGTGTTTGCCCGGTCGTATGCGGCCTGCTGCACGAGCAGCCGGCTCGTCGTGAGCCCCTCGGCGCATTTGGCGGCCTGCGCCGCGCTGTCCTTATAGTCCCCCAGGGCCTCGAATTCCCGCTGCGCCGCCTCGTAGAGCAGCATGGCGGCGGAGACGTCTTCGCTGAGGTCGGCGCGGGTGCGGCCGATCATCTGCAGCGCGGAGGGGTCGTTCTGCTCGGCGCGGCGCTTGAGCTCGCAGGCCTGCAGATAGTCCAGACCCGGGCCGGCCATCTCGGCGCTGTCGCGATAGTCGCCGAGGGAGAGATAGGTCTCGCGCGCGGCGTCGAATTCGCCGATGCCGGCCAGCCACTGCGCCCCCTCGTAGAGATTCTTGCGCTCGATCTCCCGCGGCACGGCGATCAGCAGCCCGATCACGAGGATCAAAACCGGCAGGATGACGGCCGCCCACATGAGAAGCTTTTTCCGCAGCAGCCGCCTGTCCGCGAGCTGCTGCTCGTGCCGCAGCGGCGCCTTGCGCGCGCGGCTCTCGCTCTCGGTGCGCAGCGTCTCCACGCTGACCTTTTCGAGCGCGGCGCGCACGCGGTGGCAGCGGTGGCAGCTCCCCTCCGCCGCGCGGTTGACCGCGCCGCAGGTGCAGAGCCACAGATCCTGCGCCGGGGTGATGGCATAGACGCAGTCCGAGCCGTAGCGGATGCGGAACTGCTCCGCCAGCTCTCCCGCGCCGTAGTGCGCCTCCAGCTTTTCCTGCGCGGGCAGGGGGACAAAGGGCGCCTCCGGGATCCATTCGCCGCCCGTCTCCGTAAAGACGGACAGCACGCGCAGACGGAAGGAGGCCGCGCCGTCCACCGGCAGGACAAGGGGCTCCTTTTCGCCGAGGAACTCATCCCGCCCGGCCTTGCCGAGAAAACGATGCGGCAGCTCGAGCCCCAGGGCCTCGCCCGCGGCGTCGAGCGCCTGGACGGCGATGGTCACGCTGCGCACGCGCACGTCGTCGATCACCTGCAGGCGCAGCCGGCAGTACTGCAGGCCCTCCGCCTCCAGCAGCGCCCCGCCGGCGATCAGGATCGGCGAACCGGGGGCATAGAGCGGCGAGGGCAGCTCATAGAGCGTCTTTGCGGTTTTCCAGTTCGGCACAGGATCATCCCCTTTTGGGAACAGAGTTATGTAACCCTACTATAGCACCGCCGCTGTCAAAATGCAACGAAAAATGAAGCCGTGCACGGATTTCCTCAGCGTTTCCGACACTTGCCCTTGAACCTTTGCGCCAACGGTGGTAAAATATATAAAACTGTCCCGGCAGGACCGGGGCGGGATCCATCAATTGACGATCGGAGGAAGGCGCTATGCTCGGAATCGGAAGCGATCACGGCGGCTATCAGCTCAAGCAGGCGATCATGAAGCATCTGGAGGAGCGCGGCATCGAATACAAGGATTTCGGCACCTACAGCGAGGCGAGCTGCGACTATCCCGACTACGGCCGGGCGGTGGCGCTGGCGGTGGCGGGCGGCGAATGTGACAGGGGCATCCTCATCTGCGGCACCGGCATCGGCATTTCCATCACGGCCAACAAGGTCCCGGGCATACGGGCCGCCCTGTGCACGGACTGCTTCTGCGCCGAGGCCACGCGCGCCCACAACGACGCGAACATTCTGGCCCTCGGCGGCCGCGTGGTGGGAGAGGGGCTGGCCCTCAAGATCGTCGACACCTTTCTCGACACGCCTTTTTCCAATGACGAGCGCCACATCCGGCGCATTCGGAAGATAGAGGGATAAGCTTTGGCAAGAAATCCGGAATTCTACAAAGGCAGCCGCAAGAAGCGCAACTACGCGCTCATCCCCTTCATCATCGTGCTCTCGCTGGTGGTGCTGAGTGTGGTGCTGTTCTATACGGTGCAGAAATACGCGGTCATCAGCAAGGACGGCGTCGAGGTCGTGCTGCCCGGCATGGAGAAGGACGAGGGCACCGCCATCGACAGCCAGGGGCATGAGGTCAAGGTGTTCGAGCCGGTCGACGCAAGTCTCGTCTTCGACCAGCCGGACTACTCCCGCGTGGAGGCGAAGGCCGGGCGCGACGTCAAGCCCGTGCGCGCGATCTACATCGCCTCGGAGGACCTCAATTACGAAAATCTCATGGAGAAGGCTGGCCGCCTGAACGACGGCAACGCCCTCCTGCTGCAGATGAAGCCGCGCAGCGGCGTGCTCAACTGGCCCTCCCAGTCCGAGGCCGCGCTGAGCTACGGGCTGTACTACCAGTCCGCCGTGACGGACAACATCGGCGCCTGGGTGACAGAGCTCAAGACCATGGAGGAGAAGGACATCTGGATGGTCGCGCAGATCAGCTGCTGCGTGGACGGGATGCTCGCCTCCCACGCGACGAGCTTCGCCCTGCGCACCGACTACGGCGCCGATTATATCGACGACTACGGCGCCTGGATCGACCCCTACAACCCCGAGCTGCGCCGCTACATCGTGGAGCTGTGCGAGGAGCTGTACGCGATGGGCTTCGACGAGGTGGTGCTGGCGGATGTGATGCACCCCGTGCCGGAGACCAACAAGGGCCAGGCCCCGATGAAGTTCATGTATTCGGCCGAGATGTCCACGGAACCGACGCCGGTCAACGCGGTCTGCGGCTTCGCGCTGTACGTGGCCGACGCGCTCAAGGATCGCCCGGCGGGCAAGCTCCTGTCGATCTATGTCGACAGCGCCAAGTCCCTCGTGGGCGAGGATTCCGGCAACGGGCAGAACTCCGTGCTGTTCTTCAAGGTCTTTGACCGCGTGTACTACAGCACCGACATGTATACCTTCACCTACAACCTGCAGGACGTGGTGTACGCGGGCAGCGTGACGATCGGCACGCCCGACGCGCGTTTTGTCCCCGTGGTCATCAACTACCTGCCCAAGCACAGCTCCTGGATCTACATCGAGAACCTCCCGCCGGCAAAGGACTGATACTATCCTCTAATAGAAATCTTGAATTCTTTGCGGCTGGATTTGCGCCATGCATTGTTGCTTCCCTTGACCATATATCTCCATTATGCTCAGCGGGAAGCGCCTCGCCTGACACAAATCCATCTCGCAAATCTGATTCAACCTTTCTATCAGAGAATAGTATGAAGCCGGCAGAAGGGAAACAAAAGCCGCCGCCATTTCGTCGAAAAAGGCGGCGGCTTTTGTGCGTGTGTGCGCAGATACGCGGATTCGCAGCGGGGACGGAAAGCCTCCCTTGCCTAAAGGGAGGTGGCAGCGAGCCGAGGGCGAGCTGACGGAGGGATACGCTTGCGCAGGGACTCTCCTGCTGCGAGTCCTGTATCCCCCAGTCACGGCGCTTATGCCGCGCCGTGACAGCCCCCTTTAGGCAAGGGGGCCTCAAAAGCGGCTTTTGATGAATCACCAAAAAACCAAGCCAAAGCCGCTTTGGCTTTGGCTTGGAAAGGAAGACGGAGGGAGCGGCTCTGGAGCTTTCGCGACGCTTCGCGGAAGCGGAAGGAAACGAGCTTCGTCTGACGTCAGCCCCACAGGGCCGTGAGCATGGGGATGATCTGCTTCTTGCGGCTCATGACGCCGGGGAGAAAGACCTCCTTGTTCACCGGCTCGACGCCGAAGGCCTGCCGGATCGTATCGTCGCTGCCGACGTACAGCAGGTGGGAGCCTTCGCGCAGGACGTCCGTGATCATCAGGATGACCAGATCGTATTCCTTCGCCTTCTGCTCCTTCTTCATGACGGCCAGGAACTCCTTCTGCCGCTCCAGCACATGATCCGCGTCCGCGCAGGTGATCTGGCTGACGCCGATGTTCTGGCCGGAGATGTGGAACTGCTTGTAGTCGGTCTTGAACAGCTCCTCCGCGCTCTTGCCGTCGGACACGCCGGAGGAGAAGAGCTCCTTCCCGAGCTCCTCCAGGCTGACGCCGGAAAAGCGGGCCAGGCGCTCGGCCATGGCGATGTCCCGCCGCGTGCAGGTGGGGGATTTGAACATGACCGTGTCGGACAAAATGGCGCCCGCCATGAGCCCCGCAATCTTCGGGGGCGGCACGACGCCGTGCTCCTGATACATGCCGGTGATGATGGTGTTGGTGCTGCCGACCGGCTCGTTTCGCACATTGATGGGCTGGCCGGTCTGGATGTCGGCCAGGCGGTGGTGGTCGATGATCTCCAGGATCTCCACCTGCTCCAGCCCGGGGACGGACTGGGC
>CAMJQX010000046.1 GCA_946408145.1 uncultured Clostridia bacterium | reverse complement strand
AAAAGCAAATTTCGTCACGGCTGTTTGCTCCTTTCTGGTTTTTTTCATATTCTATCACAGGCTTCGGCCAAAATCCAGCGCCGGTGCGCAGAAACGGGCAAAGCGCCCATGGGAGAGCTCCCATGGGCGCTTATCGGGTATGTTCAGCTGTAATACTTGTCCGCGTGGTACTGAAAGAGCGAGCGGATCACGGAGGTGACGTTGCTCACCGAGACGGTGGCGCCGGTGACGGCGTCCGCGTCCACGGCCTCGAGGATGTCCCCGTAGCCCTCCCAGGCGTCATAATCGGCCTTGCTCGTGCCGACGAGCTTCTGCACGAAGTTTTCGTCCATATACTCCTTCGTGTAGTCCGGCCGCATATAGACCGGGTTGCTGTCGCCCCACATGCCGACCGTGACGCCGTCCTTTTCGCCGAAGCAGATGCTGCGGATCAGGGCCTCCTCCGCGGTGTCCTTGGTGTTGAGCAGCTCGATGTACATCACCGAGCGGTAATTGCTCTCCGGGCCGCGGCAGGTGCAGGAGGTGAAGGCCACCTGATAGCGGGTGAAGGTGGAGTTCTTGTTCTCAAACAGGATGACGGCCTCCAGCTCCGTGGGGGTCCCGCCGCTCGCGTACTGGGTGTAGGGGATGGTGTTCAGCTCCGCGTGCGCCTCGGCTGCAAACATGGCGAACAGCAGGCACAGGACACAGGCGAGGCTGAGGATGCGTCTGCGCTTCATGGCGGCCACCGCTTATGCGACGGGATGCAGACGCGTAAAGTCGATCAGAGCGTAATCGGCGCGCCAGGTGCAGAAATAGTCGTTGCCGTCGGCATCCTCGGAGTAGCGGATGAGCTCCACGCCGTGGTCGCCCTCATAGGCCCAGTTGCCGCCCACGTTGTACAGCAGAGCGGGATCCCAGCCGAGGAAGATCAGCAGGGACTTGGTCATCCCGGCGTATCCGCCGCCGCCGCACATCAGGAAGATGGCCTTGTCCTTCGGGAAGAGATCCTCGAGGACCAGCATGGATTCCTCATAGTTGGCTGTGGCCGAGGCGATGCTGCCGTCCTCGTTCCAGGTCAGGGTGAAGAGCGTGTCGCCGTCATAGGCGCCCTCGACGGGCAGGGCGGTCAGGGTCGCGAGATAGGGGTAGGGGACGATGCGGAAGCCCTCGACGGTCGAGGCCAGATCCGCGTTGCCGCCGATCGCGGCGTAGTCGGCGGGGTCAAAGAGCATGCGCACGTCACGGTAGGCGACGTCGTCCCGGCCGAGATACTCGTCGAGCGTGGCCATGTTGATGTTGCGGTCCACGCCGAACATGTTGGTCTCATCGGGCTCGGAGGCGGGCAGGGCGTCGGCAAAGGCGGTGACGCTCAGCGCGGCGAGAAGCGCGAGGGCAAGCAGGATCGATACGAGCTTTTTCATGACAGTTCCTCCCTGTTGAAATGATTTACCGATTAGCAACGGTTAAAAACATTATATACAGAAGCGCACGCTCTGTCAAACCGCAATGCACCGAAAAAGGACGCCGCCGCTACGAATGCAGAAGCGGACTGTAAAAAAGCGGCGGGATGTGATACAATAAAAAAAGAAAAGCACGCTGCCCCGTCGTGCGGGGCAGAAGAGGAAGGAGAGCTGCAAAGATGTCTGTCGTCGGCGCGATCATGGTGCCCCACCCGCCGATCATCCTGCCGGAGGTCGGCCGGGGCGAGGAAAAGAAAATAGCGGCAAGCGACCGGGCCTTTCGCAAGGCTGCGGCGCTCGCCGCGGAGCTCCGGCCGGATACGATCGTCCTGAGCTCGCCGCATGCCGTCATGTACGCGGATTACTTCCACATCTCCCCGGGCGAGAGCGCGAGGGGCGACATGCGGCAGTTTCGCGCGCCGCAGCTCCGTTTTCGCGCGGACTACGACGCCGCGTTCACGGCGGAGCTCTCCGCCCTGGCGGAGCGGGAGGGCTTCCCGGCCGGGACGCTGGGCGAGCGGAGCGCGGAGCTCGATCACGGGACGATGATCCCACTGTATTATGTAAACCAATTTTACACCGACTACCGGCTCGTCCGCGTCGGTCTGTCCGGCCTGCCGCTGGCAGATCACTACCGGCTGGGCAGGCTGATCCGGAAAACGGCGGAGAAGCTCGGTCGCCGCGTGCTGTTCGTCGGCAGCGGGGACCTCTCCCACAAGCTGCTGGCCGAGGGGCCCTACGGCTACGCCGCGGAGGGCCCGGTCTATGACGGGCGCATCATGGACGTGATGGGCCGCGCCGCCTTCGACGAGCTGCTGGATTTCGATGAGAGCTTCTGCGACAAAGCGGCCGAGTGCGGCCACAGGAGCTTCTGCATCCTGGCCGGCGCGCTGGACGGGCTGCGTGTGGAGGCCAAGGCGCTGAGCCACGAGGGGAGCTTCGGCGTCGGTTACGGGATCTGTACCTACCGGGTCCTGGGCGAGGACCCGGAGCGGCTGCTGCTGCAGAAATGGGAGGCGCGGCGCAGAGAACAGCTCGCCGCGCAGCGGCGGAACGAAGACCCCTGGGTGCGGCTCGCCCGCGCCGAGGTCGAGGCCTGGGTCTGCGGGCAGCGGCGCATCGAGCTGCCCGCGGAGCTGCCGGACGAAATGCGCAGCGAGCGGGCGGGCGTGTTCGTATCGCTCCATAAGGAGGGGCGGCTTCGCGGCTGCATCGGCACCATCGAGCCGGCGCGGCGCTGCGTCGCCGAGGAGATCATCGAGAACGCGATCTCCGCCTCGACGCGGGACCCGCGCTTCCCGCCCGTACGAAAGGACGAGCTCGACGCGCTGGAGATCAGCGTCGACGTGCTGGGCCGCCCGGAGCGCATCGCCTCGAAGGCGGAGCTGGACGTGGAGCGCTACGGCGTGATCGTGAGCAAGGGCTTCCGCCGCGGCCTGCTGCTGCCGAAGCTCGACGGGGTGGACACGGTGGAGCAGCAGATCGCCATCGCGCGGCAGAAGGCAGGGATCTCCGAGCGGGAGAAGGACTGTACGCTGGAGCGCTTTGAGGTGGTGCGCCATGTCTGACGAGAGGAAAAGCTGCCCGGTCTGTCCGCACCGCTGCGCGCTGTCGGAGGGGCAGAGCGGCCTCTGCCGCGCGCGGGGGATGCGGGACGGTGAGATCGTCCCGCTGAACTACGGCGTCGTCTCCTCGCTCGCGCTCGACCCCATCGAGAAAAAGCCGCTGGCGCGGTATCATCCCGGCAGCGTGATCCTCTCGGTCGGCAGCTACGGCTGCAACCTGCGCTGCCCCTTCTGCCAGAACTGGGAGATCTCGACGACCGGGGGAGACCCCGCGGAACGCGAAAACAGCTTCCTCCCGCCGGAGGAGCTGGCCGCGCTCGCGGAGAAGCTGCGCGGGCGCGGCAATATCGGCGTCGCCTTCACCTACAACGAGCCGCTCATCTGCTGGGAGTACGTGCGGGACACGGCGAAGCTCCTGCGGGAGCGGGAGCTCAAGACCGTGCTCGTCACGAACGGCTGCGTGAGGGAAGAGATCGCGGACGAAGTGCTCCCGTATACGGACGCGCTCAACATCGACCTCAAGTGCTTTCGCGCGGAGACCTATGAAAAGCTGCTCGGCGGCGATCTGGAGACGGTGAAGCGCTTCATCGCGAGGGCGGCCGAGCGCTGCCATGTGGAGCTCACGACCCTGATCGTGCCGGGCATGAACGACAGCGAGGAGGAGATCCGCGCCTTGACGGCCTGGGTCGCGTCCCTCCCCGGCGGCGCGGAGATCCCGCTGCATCTGACGCGCTTTTTCCCGCGCCATCGCATGACGGACAGGCGGGCGACCGGGCGGGAGAGCGTGCTGCGCCTGGTTTCCCTTGCGCGGCAGCGCCTGCGCTGGGTCTATCCGGGGAACATGTAGACGAAACACGGTATCTGACATATACAGTTCTGCCCGCCGAGGAGGGGAGAAGCGCATGAAACAAGCATACTGGATCCGGCGCACGCATCTCCTGCGCGCGGACGAGTATATCTGCTCCGCCTGCGCCGCGGCGAGCGGCAGGGCGCAGAAGCACTGCCCGGCCTGCGGGGCGCTCATGAGGAGGACGAAATACGATCCGTCGTGGGTGGACGAGGCGGAAGGCCTCTCCGCGCTGCTCGACGACGATTTCTGAGGTCGGACGATGATCAGGATTTCTTTCCTGTGCATCGAGCCTCTCCGGAAGCCCTTTTTCATGCGGGCCGCAGATGTGAACGACCTGATCCTCAATACCCTCGGCGGCGCCGTCGGATGCGGGATCCATACGCCGGCGCGGCGGCGCGCCGAAGCACGAAGGCCTCAAGAAACAGAAAGCGAGGAATGACCCATGCCTTTCCGGATCATCAGAAACGACATCACAAAAGTTCATGCCGACGCCATCGTCAACACGGCCAACCCGCTGCCTGTCATCGGCGGCGGGACGGACTGGGCCATCCACAAGGCCGCGGGGCCGGCACTGCTGGAAGCCAGAAAAAAGATCGGAGCGATCGGCGTCGGCGAATCCAGAGCGACGCCGGCCTACGGTCTTCCCGCAAAATATGTGCTGCACACGGTCAGCCCGATGTGGATCGACGGGACCCGGCACGAGCAGGAGCTGCTGCGGCAGGCCTATGACGCCGCGCTGACGCTGGCCGACCGTCTCGGCTGCGCTTCGGTCGCCTTCCCGCTGATGGCCGCCGGGACTTACGGCTTTCCCCATGAGCTCGCGCTCTCGGTCGCGATCCGCGCGTTCACGGATTTTCTGCTGGAGCATGAGATCGAGATCGATCTGGTGCTCTTCAACGCCGACGCCTTCGGCCTGGCGGGCTCGCTGTTTGCCGACGTCAAAAGCTATGTCGACGAAAACTACGTCGGCGCACGCGAGGCCGAGGAGTACAGCATCGACATGAGCTGCGCGGCAAATGCGTTCCCGGCGGAGCGCCGCCCGCGCAAAAGCGCCGCTTTTCCGAAGCTTCCGTCGATCGGGCAAAGGCGGAGGAGAGCGCGCACGTTTCTGGAGCGGGAGGAAATAGGGACCGCCCGCGAGGAGTCGTATTTCGGCGCGTCCACGGAGGCGGCGCCGCAGGGAATGCCCCTGCCGAGTCCCGCTTCTTCTCTGGAGGAAGTTCTGAAGCAGCATGAAAAGACCTTCTCCGAATATCTTCTGGATCTGCTGAGGGAGCGCAGCGGCAAAGACTCCGAGGTCTACAAGCGCGCGGAGGTCAGCAAGCAGCTTTTCAGCAAGATCCTCAGCAACCCGGACTATCAGCCGACCAAGAGCACGGCCATCCAGCTCGCGATCGGACTGGAGCTGGATGTGGAGCAGACGCAGGAACTGCTGGGCCGGGCGGGCTACGCGCTGACGCGCAGCAGCAAGACCGATCTCGTCGTGCAGTACTACATCAGCAAGAAGATCTACAGCGTCGCCTTCATCAACGAGGCGCTGTACGACTGCGGCCTGCCGCTTCTGAAAACCGGCCTCAAGCAATAAAAAAGTCAACGCCGGGTTGACCGATTCCCCTTTCCGATCGGCTATACTTAAGCCGACAAAAAGGAAAGGGGATTTTCTTATGAACAACAATCTGACCGAAATCGTATTCATCCTGGATCGCAGCGGCTCTATGGCAGGCCTTGAGAGCGACACCATCGGCGGCTTCAACGCCATGCTGGACAGACAGAAAAAGGAGCCGGGCGAGGCGCTGCTGTCCGCCGTGCTGTTCTCCAACGACAGTCAGGTGCTCTATGACCGGGTCGATATCCGGAAAATCGAGCCCATGACGGAACAGCAGTATCGGGTCGGCGGTTGCACCGCGCTGCTCGACGCGATCGGCGGGGCGGTCCGCCACATCGCAAACGTCCACAAGTACGCCAGAGAAGAGGATCGTCCGGGCAAGACCGTCTTCGTCATCACGACCGACGGTCTGGAGAACGCCAGCCGCCGCTACGATTACGCCGAGGTCCAGCGCATGGTGCGGCACGAGCAGGAGAAGTACGGCTGGGAGTTTTTGTTCCTCGGCGCCAACATGGACGCGATCTCCGCCGCCGGGCGCTTCGGCATCCGCGCGGAGCGCGCCGTACGCTATGCGCCCGACAGCGCAGGCACCGCGCTGAATTTCAGCGTGGTCAGCGATACGGTCGCGCACTTTCGCGCGAGCAGACAGATCGATGAGAACTGGGCCGCGCCGATCGCGGCGGATTACCGGAAGCGCGGCAAGTAAGACAACATGGATACGCGGCAGCGCGCAGACTTTTCTGCGCGCTGCAAGCTGTCGACAAAGTGTCGACAGCTTGAAAGGCAAAAACAGAAGCATTCGAAAATGTTCCTGTTTTTGCATAGATTGAACTGCGAGAGGGAATAACCAATCCCCTCTCGCGCTCTCCCCATGCGCGTCCATCCTGGTCGCGTTGGGTTTGTCTACAGTCTCCAGCGCGCAGATTTTCTGCGCGCTGCTTTTCCGTCCGGGCACACGGCAGGAATTGGAACAAATCGCTCCAAATCCCTGTTGACAAAGCGGCCGCCGCGGTGGTATAGTGAAAACACAGGATTGGAGCAAAACGCTCCAAAGATTGCGGGGTGTTCATCATGCGCGCGAGTCTTGCGCCGAGGAAGCAGCAGATCATTGATTTCGTGCGGGCGTACTATCTGCGGTATGACCGCCTGCCCAGCGAGAAGGACATCGTCGCCGGGACGGGGATCCCGGCCGGCTCGGTGCACCGCTGCCTGGTCGAGCTGAAGGAGAGCGGGGAGTTTTCGCATGACGGCTCCCGCCGCGGCGCGCGCCCGGTGGAGCTGGATCACGTCAGCCCGAAGAACATCATGCGCGTGCTCGGCACGGTGGCCTGCGGCCCCGGGCAGGAGGAAGAGGAGCGCTTCATCGAGTACATCCACATGCCCGAGTGCATGGTCGGCAGGGGGGAGTGCTTCGCCCTGATCGCCAAGGGGGAGAGCATGATCGGCGCGGGCATCCGCCCCGGCGATTATGTGATCGTCCGGCGGCAGCAGACCGCGAAAAACGGCGATCTGATCATCGCGCTGTCGGAGGGGAAGAACAACCTGAAAAAGCTCCGGCTCGACGAGGCGAAGCGCCGTTACATCCTCGAATCCTGCAACCCGGACCGGGCCGCCTATCCGGATATCGTGACGGACGAGCTGCAGGTGCAGGGCGTGGTCATCGGCGTGTATCACAGCTTTGAAACGGAGGAGGGACGGGCGTGAAGCCGCAGAGAAATGCGCCGCCGGTGCGCATCTATGTGACGGTCAACTCGACCTTCGACGCCACCGGCACCGTGACGCCGCGCTCCATCGTCTGGGCGGACGGACGCCGCTTCAAGATCGATTCCATACGGGATTTCCGCCCCGCCTCGGTCATGGAGGGCGGGCGCACGGGGGACTGCTACACCGTGATGATCCGCGGTGAGGAAAAGCGTCTCTATTTCGAGCGCACCCGTGACACCTTCGGCAGCCGTCTGGGCCGCTGGTGGGTGGAGTGCAGCGCGCCGGCGGCGCCCTGAGGCGACCGCATAAACAGGGAAAAGAAGGGAGGGGGACGCGACGGAGAGAGAACGCTGCTATATCGCGATCGACCTGAAATCGTTCTACGCGAGCGTCGAGTGTGTCGAGCGCAGGCTCGACCCGCTGAACACGAACCTTGTCGTCGCGGACCCGAGCCGCACGGAGAAGACGATCTGTCTCGCGGTGACGCCCTCACTGAAGGCGCACGGCATCTCGGGCCGGGCGCGGTTGTTCGAGGTGGTCGAGCGCGTGAGAGAGCTCAACCGCGAGCGCCTGGCCGCCGGGATCCGAACGGGCCGCATCCGGAAGGACGAGGAGGGGAAATATCGTTTCAGCGCCGCCTCCTTCGACGCGCGGGCGCTGGCGGAGGATCCCTCACTGGAGCTGGCCTACTACGTGGCGCCGCCGCGCATGAAGCTCTACGAGGAGTACAGCACGAAGATCTTCTCGATCTACATGAAATACATCGCGCCGGAGGACATCGTGGTCTACTCGATCGACGAGATCTTTGCCGACGCGACGGACTATCTCAAAACGCACGGCATGAACGCCCATGAGCTCGCCATGACGATGATCCGCGAGGTGCTCTATACCACCGGCATCACCGCCACCGCCGGCATCGGGACGAACCTCTTCCTGGCCAAGGTCGCCATGGACATCGTGGCCAAGCATGTGCCCGCGGACAAGGACGGCGTGCGCATTGCGGAGCTCGACGAGCGGCGCTACCGCGAGCTGCTGTGGTGCCACCGGCCCATCACGGACTTCTGGCGCGTCGGCCGCGGTACGGCGCGGCGGCTGGAGAAGCTCGGCTGCTTCACCATGGGCGACGTGGCCCGCCTCAGCGAGCGGGACGAGGGGGCGCTGTACAAGGCCTTCGGCATCAACGCGGAGCTGCTGATCGACCACGCCTGGGGCTGGGAGCCGACGACCATCGCCATGATCAAGAAGTACCGGCCGGAGAGCAGCTCGCTCTCCTCCGGGCAGGTGCTCAAGGAGCCATACGACTATGAAAAGGGCCGCCTGATCGTGCGGGAGATGACGGAGCTGCTGGCGCTGGAGCTGGTGAAAAAGCGCCTCGTGACGAAAAAGATGGAGCTGACCATCGGCTATGACCGGGAGAGCCTGCGCGTGCTGGTCCCGGGGCAGACGGTGCAGGAGACCGTGTACGCCGTTTCCGGGACGGGGAAGCCCTATGCCGGGGACGTCACCCTCGACCACTACGGGCGGCCGACGCCCAAACATGCCCACGGCACCGGCAATATCGACCGATACACCAACAGCACCCGGCGCATCATGCAGGCGGTGCTGGGGGTCTATGACCGCGCGGTGGACCCGGAGCTGCTGATCCGGCGGGTAAACATCGCCGCCTGCGGGCTGCTCGATGAGCGCGAGGCCCCGCGGGAGACGCCGGAGCAGCTCGACCTCTTCACGGACTACGAGGCGCTGGAAAAGCAGCGTGAGGCCGAACAGGCCGCGGACGAGAAGGAGAAGAAGCTCCAGCGGGCCACGCTCCTGCTGCAGAGCAAATACGGCAAGAACGCCGTCCTGAAGGGCATGAACCTGCTGGAGGGCGGCACCACCATCGAACGCAACGGCCAGATCGGCGGCCACCGCGCCGGGAAATAGGAGGAGACATGGAGCCTTCGCAGGACGCAAGGGTCGTATACGCGGATATCATCGACCATCCGCACCACCAATCCGAGACGCGGGCGCACATGCCCCTGTACGACCGGGCGGCGCAGTTCTCTCCCTACGACACGCTCGCCGGCTACTATGACATGATCGACGAGGAGGCCCGCCCGACCGACAGCGCCGCGGAGCTCGACGAGCACGCGCTCGCGCATCTGGACCGGGAGCTTGCGCTGCTCGGGGAAAAGCTCGCGCAGGGCGAGCGGCCGCGCGTGCGCTTTACGGTCTTCGTGCCGGACGGGCGCAAGGCCGGCGGCAGCTACCGGGAGCTCTGCGACGCCGTCAAACAGATCGACGCCGTCCATCGGCAGATCGTCCTCGAAAGCCGCAGCGAGCGCTCCGGGCTCAACCGCAGGCTCGACATCGATCGGATCGCGGCCTTCCGCGCGGAGACGGCGGACGGCATGGAAAAAGACGAGGGCTGAAAAGAAGCTTTTTCGGCGCAGAATGAGCAGGATCATGAATAGCAGGCTCTCCCGCGTGGGAGAGCCTGCTTCAGCCTGCAGACAAACCCAACGCGATCAGTATGGATACGCATGGGGAGAGCGCGAGAGGGGATTGGTTATTCCCTCTCGCATTTCAATCTCAGCAAAAACAGAAACATTCAAAAATGTTCCTGTTTTTGCCTGTCAAGCTGTCGACACTTTGTCGACAGCTTGATGCATCCGCCCCGCGGCAGGCGGAGAGCCTGCTTTTCTGCGCCGCCCCAATATTTACACGCACCCTTTCGCGTGATAAAATAAATATATTATGGCTTAGGCAAAAAGGGGACTGAGGACGACATGAAAAAACGCAGAATCGCGCTGATCCTGT
>CAMJQX010000045.1 GCA_946408145.1 uncultured Clostridia bacterium | reverse complement strand
CAAGAACGTCGGCACCGGCGAGTGCGTCATCGGCATCGGCTTCCTGCATGACGGCATCACCCAGATCCTCGACAACGGCTATGAGAACGTCGCTCTGGTCGTTCCTTCCGACGGCACCGCCTGCGAGGTCGGCCCTGTCGCCATCTTCAA
Source organism: uncultured Clostridia bacterium (assembly GCA_946408145.1). The sequence continues at coordinate 10,279 of CAMJQX010000045.1, read as the reverse complement.
GGGTGCCAAGCACATGAACGCCGCCAAGCTCTTCATGGAGTACGCTCTGAGCCCCGACTGCGTTGAGCTTGCCGCTCAGCACGGCTCCTACCAGTTCCTGGTCATCGACAACGCCAAGCAGCCTGAGGCTGCCGCGCAGTTCGGCCTCGATCCCAGCCTCGTGTGGGACGGCTATGACTTTGCCAAAGCCGCTTCCGACACCGAGCAGAACGTCAACGACGTGATGGATGCGATCGCCGCGGCCGGCGCCGATACCAGCGAGGGTCGTTTCAAGACCGAGTAATCCGATACTCCACCGCAAGGATGGCGGGCCTCCCGCCATCCTTGTTTTCATTTCCGTCGCATCAATAAGTACGAATGAAAGGAGCAGTCTCTATGGCAAGAGGCCAGGGCGCGGCGCTGGATCGAAAAAAACTGATGGCCGATCCGATCATGGTCACCACTATCGTCGTGCTGATAACGTTTTTGACCCTGTTTATCCTCTATCCTCTGGCGATCCTGCTGGTGGACAGCTTTGTGGGGGACGGGAGCTTTGGCTTCAGCATCTTCAAACGCATTTTCGCCATGCCCTCCTTTACCCGCTCGATTACCAACACGCTGAAGGTAGGCTTCGTGGTCGGCATTTTCTCGACCTTTATCGGCTTGCTTTTTGCCTATGTCGAGGTCTATGTCCGCCTCAACAAGGTGGTGGGCGGCCTGTTCAAGGTTGTCTCGATGCTGCCGGTCGTTTCGCCGCCCTTCGTGCTGTCTTTGTCGATGATCATGCTCTTCGGCAAAGCCGGCCTGATCACCCGCTTCCTGCTGCATATCTACGACAACAGCGTATACGGCTACTGGGGCATCGTGATCGTTCAGACCCTGACCTTCTTCCCGGTCTGCTACATGATGCTCAAGGGCCTGCTGAAAAATATCGACCCCTCTTTGGAGGAGGCGGCCCGCGATATGGGCGCCGGCCGCTGGAAGGTGTTCATGGACGTGACCCTGCCGCTGATGCTGCCCGGTCTCGGCAACGCTTTCCTCGTGACCTTTATCGAATCGATCGCAGACTTTGCCAACCCCATGATCATCGGCGGCTCCTATGATACCCTGGCCACGACGATCTATCTGCAGATCACCGGCGCATACGACAAGGCCGGCGCCGCCGCGATGGCCGTGGTGCTGCTGTGCATCACGCTGTTCATGTTTGCGGTGCAGAAGTATTATCTCGAAGCCAAGACTGCCGCGACGCTGACCGGCAAGGCCTCCCGCGCGCGCATGCTGATCGAGGACAAGAGCGTGAAGATCCCGCTCACGATCCTCTGCTCGCTCGGCGCTGTGTTTGTCATCATGATGTACATCTGCGTGCCGATCGGCGCCTGCTTCCCGACCTGGGGCTACAAGTTCTTCCCGCTCACGGGCAAGTGGTTCAGCCAGGTGTTCACGCGCTACCACGGTCTCAAGGCCTTCAAGGACTCCTTTGTGCTGTCGCTGATCGCGGCTCCCGTTACTGCTCTTCTGAGCATGATCATTTCCTACCTCGTGGTCAAGCGCAAGTTCAAGGCCAAGGGCTTTATCGAGGCTGTCTCCATGCTGGCCATGGCCGTGCCCGGCACCGTTCTCGGCGTCGGCTACATCCGCGGCTTTTCCGGCGGCCTGTTCCACACCGGCATCCTGCAGGGGATCTACGGTACGGGCCTGATCCTGATCATCGTCTTCGTCGTCCGCTCCCTGCCGACCGGTACGCGCAGCGGCATTTCCGCGCTGCGGCAGATCGACAAGTCCATCGAAGAGTCGGCATACGATATGGGCGCCGACAGCTTCAAGGTCTTCATGACGGTCACACTGCCGCTGATCAAGGATTCCTTCCTCTCCGGCCTCGTGACGGCCTTCGTGCGCAGCATTACCGCTATTTCCGCCATCATCCTGCTGGTGACGCCGTCCTACCTGCTCATCACCGTCCAGATCAACGAGTTTGCGGAGAAGGGCGCGTTCAGCCTGGCCTGCGCGTTCGCCACGATCCTGATCATCATCACCTACGGCGCCGTGCTGCTGATGAACCTGTTCATCAAATACTTCGGCACCAGCAGAAAAATAAAGGAGGAGTAAGCCATGGAAAAAGTGAAGAAAGGCGTCCGCCTCGAGCATATCTCCAAAATCTACCAGGACCCCAAGACCGGAAAGGAGTTCTACGCCGTCAAGGATACCTCGCTGACCATTGAGCCCGGCTCCTTCGTGACGCTGCTCGGCCCGTCCGGCTGCGGCAAGACGACGACCCTTCGCATGATCGCGGGCTTTGAAAGCCCTGACGAGGGCGAGATCTATCTCGGCGACGAGCCCATCAACGAGCTCACGCCCAATAAGCGTGATACCGCGATGGTCTTCCAGAGCTACGCGCTGCTGCCGCACTACAATGTGTTCGACAACGTCGCCTACGGCCTGAAGCTGCGCAAGGTGCCGAAGGACGAGATCAAGGAGCGCGTCATGAACATCCTCGATCTGGTCGAGCTTACCGGCATGGAAGGCCGCATGACCAACCAGCTCTCCGGCGGCCAGCAGCAGCGTGTCGCACTGGCCCGGGCGCTTGTCATCGAGCCCTCGGTGCTGCTCTTCGACGAGCCTCTGTCGAACCTTGACGCGAAGCTGCGTGTCTCGATGCGTACCGAGATCCGCCGCATCCAGCAGCGCGTCGGCATCACCGCGATCTACGTCACGCACGACCAGTCCGAGGCAATGGCTCTGTCCGACAACATCATCATCATGAGCAAGGGCGTTGTCGCGCAGATGGGTACGCCGCAGGAGATTTATTATCATCCGGTCAATGAATTCGTCGCGGACTTCATCGGCGAGGCGAACTTCCTGCGCGGCGAGATGCTCGGCAGGGAAGGAAACTATGTCAAGCTGAACGTCGAGGGCAACGAACTCCTTGTCCCAGGCAGAGAGGATATGGAGGCCGGCAGGGAATACACCGTTGTTCTGCGCCCCGAGGCGGCAACGCTCGCCGACCAGGGCGGCCTGCCCTGCAAGGTGGTTCTGTCCTGCTTTATGGGCTCCTATCAGAACTACCATGTCATGGTCGGCGATACGCTCGTCAAGCTCGAAGAGCACAACCCGAAGAACAAGCACATCTATCAGGTCGGCGACGAATGCTCGCTGGTATTCGAGGCCGAATCGGTCCATGTCCTGTAATTGGTTCCCGCTTTATACGGGGAGACACGCCGGTGTCTCCCCGTCTTTTATCATTTGATATTTTCACAATGCGCAGCAGCGCTGTGATTGTTGAATTCGTCCGCGCGGAAGCGTATACTTGGCTTCGGGATCATTCGGACGGGCAGGGGGATAACAAGATGCATTTCGTCGACGCAAAACACTTGCTGACAGGCAGCGGAGGATATTACGGCATGAATATCTACCGCGGCTGTACGCACGGCTGCATCTACTGTGACAGCAGGAGCCGCTGCTATCAGTTCACGCATCGATTCGAAGACGTTGAGGTCAAGCAGAACGCCCCGCAGCTGCTGGAGAAGGAGCTTCGTGCAAAGCGGAAGCGCTGCATGATCGGGACAGGCTCCATGTCGGATCCCTACATGCACTGCGAAGAAAAACTCCGCTTGACCAGACAGTGTCTGGAGATCATTTTGAGTCAAGGCTTTGGAGCGGCCGTACAAACAAAATCGGATCGTATCCTGCAGGACATCGATCTGCTGGATGAGATCAACAGGAGTACGCGCTGCGTTGTTCAGATGACGCTCACCACATACGATGACGCGCTGTGCGGCATCGTTGAACCGAATGTCTGCAGCACGCGCCGGCGGATCGAGGTCTTGGAGAAAATGCGGGAACGAGGGATACCGACCGTCGTCTGGCTGACGCCGATCCTGCCCTTCATCAATGACACCGAGAGCAATATCCTGCCCATTCTGCGCGAGTGTGCCCGCGCGGGCGTGAAGGGGATCATCTGTTTTGACATGGGTCTTACGCTGCGCGAAGGAGACAGGGAGTATTATTACGCAGCGCTCGACAGGCATTTCCCCGGTTTGAAGGAGCGATACATCGAGCGATACGGAAATGCCTACGAAGTCCCCAGCCCGAACGCAGAAGAACTGATGCGCCTGTTCAGATCTTTCTGCGAGGAAAAGGGGATACTATGTTCGCCTGAAGAATGCTTTGCATATCTGCGCGCGTTTCCGGATAAATACGAGCAAATCGATCTGTTTTCAATCAAATAATATTTACAGCCTGTCAATCATTTACGGCTTAACTGTGGTATAATTTATAAATAATGATTTCACCCATGCTGTTCGACCATGACGCGAACCCTCTCACAGAGAGGTAAACGGCCGCCTGGTTGGGCAGTAAAAAAATAAAATCGGAGCCCGGTGAAACGGGTCCGATTTTGGAAGGAAGAAGGAGACGACGGAAACGGAGCGAAGTCGGCTTCTTCTGACGCTGGCACCCACGAGAGGATTCGCATGCATTCTCTTTTTCATGCGAAAAAGAGAATAACAGAATCGACCAGTGTTTGCACTGGTCGATGAACAGCACCTATGTGCTGTTCGTACATGATTCGAATCCTCTAATCGGGATGGAACATGCCATCCCGTGTGGGATGGCATGTTCCATGGCACCCACGAGAGGATTCGAACCTCCGACCTGCCGCTTAGGAGGCGGCCGCTCTATCCTGCTGAGCTACGTGGGCATATTCAAAAGCTGTGTTATTGTACTCCAGATTTGCTCCCATGTCAACTGATACTCCGCGGAAGGATCCGTTATGCTGAAACTGAAGGACATCAAAAAAGACTATACCGCCGGCGATTCCGTTGTGCACGCGCTCAAGGGGATCGATCTGTCGTTCCGTGAGAATGAGTTTGTCGCCATCCTCGGCCATTCCGGCTGCGGCAAGACCACGCTACTGAACATCATCGGCGGTCTCGATCAGTACAGCTCCGGCGATCTGGTGATCAACGGGCGGTCGACGAAAAACTTCAGCGACGGCGACTGGGACGCCTACCGCAACCACTCGATCGGCTTCGTTTTTCAGTCCTACAACCTGATCCCGCATCAGACGGTCCTTTCCAATGTCGAGCTTGCGCTGACGCTCTCTGGCGTCGCGCCTGCGGAACGCCGTGCCAGAGCCAGAGAGGCGCTGGAGAAGGTCGGCCTCGGCGATCAGATCTACAAAAAGCCGAATCAGATGTCCGGCGGCCAGATGCAGCGTGTGGCGATCGCCCGCGCGCTGGTGAACAACCCCGATATCCTCCTGGCCGACGAGCCGACCGGCGCGCTCGACTCCGAGACCTCCCTGCAGATCATGAACATCCTCAAGGAGATCGCGAAGGACAAGCTGATCATCATGGTCACACACAACCCGGAGCTCGCCGAGGGCTATGCCAGCCGTATCATCCGCCTGAAGGACGGCCTGATCGTCGGTGACAGCGACCCCTTTGACGCACCGGACGATTTGAACGCAACTTCGAAGCTCAAGAAAACCTCCATGAGCTTCTTTACCGCGCTGGCCCTCTCGACCAACAACCTCATGACGAAGAAGGCCCGCACGTTGCTGACGGCTTTTGCGGGCAGCATCGGCATCATCGGCATCGCGCTCATCATGTCGCTGTCCAACGGCATCCAGAACTATATCGACAAGGTGCAGGAGGATACGCTTTCGAGTTATCCGATCACGATCCAGGCAGAGAGCGTGGACATGACGAGCCTCATGACCTCATTGATGGGCGTGCGCTCTGACAATGACGGCATCAAGCATGAAAAGGACGCGGTGTATTCCAGCTCCGTTCTCTACGATATGGTGAATTCCCTGGTATCCGCCGATATGGAGACCAACAACCTGAAAGCCTTCAAGGAGTATATCGAGGACGAGAACAGCGAGATCAACCAGTATATCAGCTCCGTTCAGTATTCCTACAATGTTGACATCATGCCCTACGCCGAGGATAAAAACGGCCATATCGGCAGGTCTGACACGACGGAGATCATGCAGGCGGCGATGTCTTCCTCCTTCGGCGGCGATTATACCAGTTATTTTTCCACTTACGGCCAGATGTTCAAGCAGCTGGACGTCTGGATCGAGATGCTGCCAGGTGAGAACGGGGAGCTGATCAATCCGCTGCTGAAAAAGCAGTACGACATGCTCTACGGCAAGTGGCCCGAGCGCTATGACGAGGTCGTCCTGGTCGTCGACGAGAACAATGAGATTTCCGACCTTGTTCTCTATTCGCTCGGCATGAAGGCGAATGACGAGATCTCCAGCAATATGGAGCTGCTGATGTCGCAGGAGACGATGTCGACGGATGAGGAGCGCTGGAGCTACGAGGAGATCTGTCAGATGTCCTTCCGCTACATCTTCCCGGCCGACAAGTATCAGTACGACGAGGAGACAGGGGAGTACATCGATCTGAGCACCGAAGAGCTGGGGCTGCGCACGCTGTACAACAACGGTCTGGAGCTGAAGATCGTCGGCGTCGTGCGGCAGAACAGCGACGCGCTCTCCGGCATGCTCTCCGGCGCGGTCGGCTACACGCATGAGCTCGTCGAGCATATCATGGACGAGGCAAAGACCAAGGATCTGGTCAGGCGCCAGCTGGAGGATCCCGACCACGAGGTTTTCAACGGCCTGCTCTTCCTCGACAAGGAGGACGAGACGACGAGCAAGAAACGCAAGATCGACGCCGCCAGGGACTACATCGCCGCAGCCGACGACGAGACCATCGCAGACCTCTATGTCGAATTCATGTGCGAGCCGGAGGATTCCTACGTGCAGGAGCTGATCGACCAGCAGATGGAGGGCACGACGCGCGAGGACATTGAAGCGCTGGTCACGCAGTATTATCCGGAGTACTCCTCCATGCTCAGCCAGATGGATGACTCGACGCTCGATTCCTACATGCGGCAGATGATCGCCGAACAGGTCAAGGAGCAGTATGCGCTGCAGATGCGCGCGCTCTATGAAAAGCTGCCGACGAAGGAGCTTGTCGAAAACTTCTCCATGCTGGTGCTGGACGACGACGATTACCTCTGGATCTACAGCAACGCCATGCCGCCGGTTTACTCGACGACCACACTGAAGGACACGCTCAAGAAACTCGGCTACGTGGACCTCGACGTGCCTAGCACGATCAACATCTACGCCTCGACCTTTGAGAACAAGGACGCCATTGCCGACGCGATCCAGGCCTACAACGATTCGGTTTCCGAGGACGACCAGATCAGCTATACCGATATGGTGGCGCTGCTGATGAGCTCGATCACCTCCATCATCAACGTCATCAGCTACGTGCTGATCGCCTTCGTGGCGATCTCACTGGTGGTTTCCTCCATCATGATCGGCATCATCACCTATATCAGCGTTCTGGAGCGCACCAAGGAGATCGGCATCCTGCGCGCGATCGGCGCTTCCAAGCGCGACGTCTCGCGTGTCTTCAACGCCGAGACCTTTATCATCGGCTTCTCCGCCGGCGCGATCGGCATCGTGATGACGCTGCTGCTCAACATCCCCATCAACATCATCGTCCACGATCTGACGGGCATCATGGCGCTCAACTCGACGCTCCCGTGGATCGGCGCGGCCGGGCTTGTGCTGATCAGTGTGGTGCTGACATTCATCGCCGGTCTGATCCCTTCGGGCCTCGCGGCGAAAAAGGATCCCGTCGAAGCGCTCAGGACCGAATAAGAACAAGGGATGCGTCTGCCGCATCCCTTGCTTTTCCGTATCCGCAAAATTGAAAACGTTAATCCGAGGGACTGGAAAACCAGCGTTTTCCAGTCCCTCTGCAGTTACATGGCTTCTATTTCCTTGATGTTGTACTCGTTGCCCGTGACCAGGAAGGTGTTGCCGCTCTGGCAATATGGGCAGATCTTCTTGTACTTCATCGTGGGATAGGTTTGTCCGCAGTCCTGGCAGTAGGTGACCGCCTCCAGCTTTTCGATCTTCAGCTCGGTTTTCTGGAAATGCTCGGTCTTTGCGCGGGCGTATTCCCAGAAATCCTGCAGATATTCGGGGATGATGCCGCTGACCTCGCCGACCTCCAGCGTAATGGAGCCGACCTCCTTGAGGTCGTTTTCGACCATCAGCTTCTCAACTGCGTCGATCACATAGTAAATGGTTCCGAGCTCGTGCATTCTTAACCCTTGCGAATGATCTTGATCGCCTGCTTGCCGGCGTATTTGAGCATCGGGCCGACCTTGTCCTCGCAGCGAACCATGTTCGAGGCTTCGGGCACGTCGCGCTCGAGGTGGATGGCGTCAAACATGCAGCGGGTGGTGCACAGGCCGCAGCCGATGCACTTGTTCGGGTCCACGACGCTCACGCCGCAGCCAAGGCAGCGGGAGGCCTCGGCCTTGACCTGCTCCTCGGTGAAGGTGAGCCGGTCGTGCTCGAAGGACCTGGCCTTCGCGGGGTCGTGCCGGATCTCCTGGCGGGCGGGACGGTCGAAGCTGTCCACGCCGAGGACGATGTTGTCCTTGTCCAGCTCGTAGAACTCGCGGAGGTTGCGGCTGATGGTCAGGCTCTGGCCCTCCTGCACGAAGCGGTGCAGAGACTCGGCGCCTTCGCGGCCAGCGGCGATCGCGTCGATGGCGAACTTGGGGCCGGTATAGACGTCGCCGCCGACGAAGATGTCGTCCTGTGCGGTCTGGTAGGTGATGGGATCGGCGACAGCGTTGCCCTTCTTGCCGGTCTTGAGCGCGCCGATGTCCAGCGTGCCCCAGTCGATGCTCTGGCCGACGGCGGCAATGACGGAATCGACCTCGATGACCTCGAACCTGCCGGTGCCGACGGGGGCCCTGCGGCCCTTTTCGTCCGGCTCGCCAAGCTCCATGAGCTCGACCTTGAGGCCCTTGACCCTGCCGTCCTCGCCGAGGATCTCGACAGGGGCGTTGAGGAAGCAGAACTTCACGCCTTCGGCTCTGGCCTCGGCGACCTCTTCCTTGTCGGCGGGCATCTCGTCCTCGCTGCGGCGGTAGACCACATAGGTCTCCGCGCCGAGGCGGACAGCCGTGCGGCACACGTCCATGGCGACATTGCCGCCGCCGATGACGGCGCACTTTTTGCCAAGCTCGGGCTTCTCGCCGAGATTGACCTCACGCAGGAAGTCGACGCCGCCGAACACACCCTGCAGCTCCTCGCCGGGGATCCTGAGCTTGGAGCTCTTCTGCGCGCCGATGGCGACATAGAAGCCCTTGTAGCCCTGCTCGCGCAGCTGCTGGATCGTGACGTCCCTGCCGACCTCGGTGTTCATCTGGAAATGAACGCCCATCTTCTCCAGGACTTCGATCTCACCCTTCAGGGCGCTGCGATCGAGGCGGTAGCTGGGGATGCCCATGACGAGCATGCCGCCGGGCTCCCTGTTGCGGTCGAAGACGGTGACGTTGGTATAGCCCATGCGCGCCAGATAGTAGGCGCAGCTCATGCCCGCGGGGCCGGCGCCGATGATGGCGACCTTCTCCTCATAGGGCTTGTCGATCGGGCGGCGGTACAGGGGCGTGGGAACATAGCGCTCCTCGCTCTTGAGATCCTGTTCGGCGATGAACTTCTTGATCTCGTCGATGGCGAGTGCCTTGTCGATCGCGCCGCGGGTGCAGGCGTCCTCGCAGCGGCGGTTGCAGACGTAGCCGCAGACGGAGGGGAAGGGGTTGTCCTGCTTGATGAGCTTGAGGGCGTCGAGATAGCGGCCTTCCTTGGCGAGCTTGATGTAGCCCTGGATAGCGATGTGCGCCGGGCAGGCGGTCTTGCAGGGGGCGGTGCCGCTCTCGTGGCAGTTCTTGCGGTTGTCGAAGACGTAATTGGGGTTGTAGTCCTTCTCGCCCCATTTGAGCGTGGGCAGAGGCTGCTGCGGATACTTGACCTCACCCTGCTTGGTGCAGAGCTTCTGGCCGAGCTTCACGGCGCCGGCAGGGCAGACCTCGACACATTTGCCGCAGGCCACGCAGTTTTCCTTGTTGACATGGGCGCGGTAGGCGGAGGCGGAGAGATTCGGTGTGTTGAAGTACTGGCTGGTGCGCAGAGCGAAGCAGACGCCGATGTCGCAGTTGCACAGACCGAAGATCTTGTCGGAGCCGTCGATATTGGTGGTCTGATGGACGTAGCCGTTCTCCTCGGCGCGCTGGCAGATGGCGAGCGCCTCTTCCTTGGTGATGGGGCGGCCCTTGCCGGTCTCGACCAGGTATTCGGCGAAGTCGCCGAGACCGATGCAGCAGTCGTCCTGGATCTCGCCGGAGCCCTGACCGTAGAGACGGCGGGCGTTGCGGCAGGAGCAGTAGCCGACGGAGAGCTTGCCGTCGTACTTGT
>CAMJQX010000044.1 GCA_946408145.1 uncultured Clostridia bacterium | reverse complement strand
GCAAAGTCGAGGTTGATGAAGCCGGTGTTCTTGATCAGGTCGGAGATGCTGGTGACAGCCTGCTTGAGCACGTCGTCCGCGATCTCAAAGGCGTTGGCCAGCGTGACCTTCTGGTCGGTGGCGTACTTCAGGCGGTCGTTCGGGATGATGAGCAGGGAGTCGACCTTGCCCAGCAGCTCGCGGATGCCCTCGTTGGCCTGATCCATGCGGCGCTTGCCCTCAAACTTGAAGGGCTTGGTCACCACACCGACGGTGAGGCAGCCCGCCTCACGCGCGATCTCCGCAACGGTGGGGGCAGCGCCCGTGCCGGTACCGCCGCCCATGCCGGCGGTGATGAACACCATGTCGGCGTCCTCGATCGCCGCGGCGATGTTGTTGCGGCTCTCCTCGGCGGAGCGCTTGCCGACCTCGGGGTCGGAGCCGGCGCCCTGACCGTGGGTCTGCTTCTCACCGATCTGGATCTTCTGATCGGCGTTGGACACGGAAAGCGCCTGCTTGTCTGTATTGATCGCAATAAACTCGACACCCTGGGTGCCGGCTTTTACCATTCTGTTGACGACGTTGTTGCCGGCTCCGCCGACACCAACCACTTTCAAAGTAACAACATTATCGGGACCAGCTTCGGTTCTGAAGTCCATATCGATGCCTCCATCTCTATTCTAAGGCTGCAAAAACGACAGCACATAAGATACGCTATGGTTTATTTTATTACATTTTTCTTTCGTGGTCAATAGGAATTTACGATTTTTAGAAATCTATTGTAAGAAAATTGTAATTGGAGGGGCTTTCCAGAAGCTCCTCAGTTGGGCGAGAAGTGCGCGACCTGGCCGTCGGAGACGTCGATGATGCCCACGTCGCCGGCCTTCAGTTTTTCGAGCACGGAGACGAACATGCCGAACTTATGCTCCAGATTGTTGTGGGTCCCGAGGACTACGGTGTACTTGCCGCCGCCGTAGCTGAACTCCGCACTGCGCGGATTTGCGAAATTGACACGGTCGACCTGGGAATACAGGCCGCGCTCCTCGATCTGATAGAGCACGTCCGCGAGATAATCCACAAGCTCCTGATTCTGGTCCTCGGTCTGCATCTGTTCGCCGATGAGCAGGGTGCCCGGCGCGATGCCCACGATGGGGATCAGCGTCTCCTTCTCGCCTTCCGCCGCCTTGCCGAGCACCTTGCAGTTGCGGTCAAGCGTCCACTGCTCCTCGCCGAGCTCCAGATAGGCCAGCGCCGTGGTCTCCTCCACGGTGATGATGACCTTGTTGGGCAGGCGGCGCTCCACGGAGCCGTTTTCGATATACGGCAGCTTGGAGTACACGCGGGCGAAGGCCGCGAAACGGTTGAAGAAAAACAGGTTGTCGCCCTGCTCGATGTCGATGGCGCGGATGATCTCCTCGTCGGTGTAATGGGTGTTCCCCACGACCTGGATGTCCGAGACGCGGAAAAACACGCTCATGACAAAGATGATGCCCAGGACGACCAGAACAAATACCACCGGCGCGCTGTAGCTGCTGCGGCGCCGGGGCTTCATATAGCCCTCGCGCTTGCTTGCGGGCGGTTGGGCGTTATGCAGTGTCGATGCCATCGTCTTCTCCTTCGTATAACGATCATTGTTCCAGTGTGATCTCTGCGCCGAGGCTCTCCAGGCAGCGATCCAGATCCTCATAGCCGCGGCGGACGTGCCCCTCGTCAAAGACGAGGGTCTCCCCTTCCGCTGCAAGTCCCGCGAGGATCATGGCGGCCCCGCCGCGCAGATCGGTCGCGTGCAGAGCGGCCCCGCGCAGCGCTTTTACCCCGAGGACTTCCGCCGTCTGTCCTTCGACGCGGATCCGCGCGCCGAGGCGGCAGAGCTCCGGCGCCTGCCGGAAGCGCTGCTCAAAGATCGTCTCCCGGATCACTGTCCTGCCCTCCGCGCGCAGCAGCGCCGCCATCAGCAGCGGCTGGGCGTCTGTGGGAAAGCCGGGATAGGGCGCGGTGACGACGGGGCCGACGGCGGTCAGGCGCGCGTCGGAGCGCAGGCGCAGAGCATGATTAAATGTTATTATATCACATCCCGCAGCGTTTAGGAAGTGGAGAACGGCAGAAATTTGTCCCGGTTCGAAGCCGTTGAGCGTCAGGTCTCCGCCGCAGCCCGCCGCGGCGCAGGCGAAGCTCGCCGCCGCGATGCGATCCGGGGGGATGCGAAAACAGACGTCCTTCTTCGGACGGAAGGCCGTTAATCGGATGGTATCGCTCCCCGCGCCGCGGATCTCCGCCCCCATGGCGCACAGGAAGTCCGCCAGCGCGGCGATCTCCGGCTCGCGCGCCGCCCCGCGGATCAGCGTCTCCCCCCGCGCGCCGCAGGCGGCCAGCAGGGCGTTCTCCGTGGCGCCGACGCTCGGAAAGGGCAGAATGATCTCCGTCCCCCGCAGACGCTGCGCGCGGCAATGCAGCTCGCTTACATCCTCCTCGATCCTTGCGCCGAGCTTCCGCAGGGCGGCCAGATGCAGGTCGATGGGGCGCTTTCCCAGCCGACAGCCGCCGGGCAGGCTCAGCCTCGCCTCTCCGCAGCGGGCCAGCAGCGCCCCCATGAAGATCACGGAGGAGCGCATCTCGGCCATCAGGCTGTGCGGGACGGCGCTGCAGGAGAGCATCGTGGAATCTATGTACACGCGGTCCCGCTCCCGCGCGATCGCGCAGCCCAGGTACTCCAGGATGCGCAGCGCAGCGTCCGTGTCGGACAGGCGCGGGACGTTCAGAAGTTCACAGCGCTGCGGACAGAGGACGCAGGCCGCCAGGATGGGCAGGGAGGCATTCTTCGAGCCCTGCACGCGCAGCGTCCCTTCCAGGCGGCGGCCGCCGCGGATATGCCACAGATCCATAAAAAAACCCCCGTGCATGGAATCAGGCCATCCTATGCACGGGGCTATGGTTTTGTTATCTCTCCTATCCTTTCCGGCAGAGCTTCAGGATCTCATCGCAGATACGCTCGGTCGCTTCCGGGACCGAGAGGCTCCCCATGGCCGCGGACATGGTGTCGAGCGTCTTTCTGTCCGCCAGCAGCTCCCTGACCGTCCGCAGGAGGGAGGCCGCGTCGAACTCGCCCTCCAGAAAGACCTTCGCGCCGCCCGCCTTTTCGAGCACGCGGGCGTTCTTCTCCTGATGGTTGTCAGTCACGTTGGGCGAGGGCACGATCAGCGAGGGCTTGCCCAGATAAGTCAGCTCCGCCAGCGTGGAGGCGCCCGCCCGGCAGAGGATCAGATCGGCGGCCGCCATGACGCGCGGCATGTCGTAGATGTACTCGCGCACATCCGCGCCGCATTCGGCGGGCGTGAAGTCCTCCGCGGCGAGCTTTTCGCCGATCTCGGCGAAGTCCCGGCTCCCGATGGCGTGGATCAGGCGGAAATCGCTCTGTCCGCGCAGCAGCGGCAGGAGCTGCGTCAGGATCCCGTTCATGTGCCCGGAGCCGAGCGAGCCCCAGACGGACACCACCAGCGGCAGCTCCGTCGGCAGACCCAGCTCACGCTTCGCGCTCTCCTTCGTATAGGCTGCGAACTCCCCGCGCACGGGCGTTCCCGTGACGCAGACCTTCTCCGGATCGGGATAGTGCTTCCGACTCTCCTCAAAACCCACCAGGATCCGATCCACATGCTTTGCCAGTAGCCTCGTGGTCAGACCGGGCACGGCGTTGCTCTCGTGCACCAGGGTGGGGATGTGCAGGCGGGAGGCCGCCATCAGCACCGGATAGCAGACATAGCCGCCCGTGCCGATCACGGCGTCGGGCGCAAAGTCCCGGATGATCCGCTTCGCCTCGCGCTCCGAGGCGATCACGTTCTTGACCGTATCCAGGTTGTGGGCGACAGCGGACAGAGACTTTCCGCGCGCGATATTCGTGATGTGCAGCGGCAGGATCTTGTAGCCGGCGCGCGGCACCAGCTCCATCTCCATCTTGCCCTCGGCGCCGAGGAACAGGAACTCCGCGTCCGGAAAAAGCTCATGCAGCCGCCCGGCCACAGCGAGGGCGGGGTTCACATGTCCGGCGGTGCCGCCGCAGGTAAAAACAAAACGCATTTTTTTATCTCCTATTTTTCGAGAAGATCCCGGGAGGCGCTCAGAACGATCCCCATCTCCCCCAGCTGGATCAGCAGCGCCGTGCCGCCGTAGCTGAAGAACGGGAGCGAGATCCCGGTGCAGGGCAGGAGGTTCGTGACCACCGCCGCATTGAAAAAGACCTGAACGGCCAGCAGGGTCGTAATCCCCGCGCAGACGAGAAAGGAAAAGCGGCTGCGGCAGTGCAGCGCGATCCAGTAGCCGCGCAGGATCAGCAGCGCGAAGAGGCTCAGGATCAGCGCCGCGCCGATAAAGCCCAGCTCCTCGCAGCAGACCGAAAAGATGAAATCGTTGTGCTCCTCCGGCAGGAACAGGTACTTCTGGCGGCTCGCGCCGAAGCCGAGCCCGCTCAGGCCGCCTGAGCCGATCGTATACAGGGACTGGACGATCTGATAGCCCTCGTCCGTGGAGCTGGAAAAGGGATCGCGCCAGGTCATGATGCGGGAGGAGGCGTATGGGAAGAAGGTCAGCAGCACCGCCAGTCCCGCCCCGGCAGCCGCGAAGGCCGCGGCGAACCAGCCGATGCCCACGCCGCCGAGAAAGAGCATCACCGCCCCGACGGCCAGCAGGATGACGGAGGCCGAGAAATGCGGCTCAAGCACCAGCAGGCCCACCAGCGCGCCGAGGATCCCCAGAAAAGGCAGGATCCCGTAACGGATCGTCCGCATCCTTTCCCGATAGCGGCAGATCAGCACGGAAAAGGACAGGATCACGGCGAGCTTGGCAAGCTCGGAGGGCTGCAGCGTAAGGCCCCCGACGCCGAGCCAGCGGCGCGAGCCGTTGGATTTGACGCCGACGAGCGGCACGAGCGCCAGCAGCACGGCGCTCAGGATCAGAAACGGAAAGGCGTAGCGCCGGTAGAAGCCCATGGGCAGGCGCGAAGCGAGCAGCATGGCGCCGACGCCGAGGCCCGCGAAGATCAGCTGCCGCACGAAATAATAGGCTGCGTTGCCGCCGGTTATCAGGCCGGGGTCATAGTAGGCCCGCGGGAAGCTGGAGGAGAGCACCATCAGCACGCCGATGGCGAGAAGCCCCAGCACCAGCAGCAGAAAGCTCAGATCCATCCTTCCCCTGCCCTGCTTTTCCTCCTTCACGGAAAAGTCGGCGAGGCGGGCGCCGTCATAGCGCAACAGACCACCTCCCCGACTCGATACTTACATGTAACGGGAATATACCCCTATAAAGGATATGATCGCGAAGACCAGAGATATGCCGGTAAACAGGGCAAACAGTTCTCTCTCTTTCCACTTTTTCCCCGTCCATCCGCCCATCTCCAGATGGTGATGGAAGGGCGCCATGCGGAAGACCCGTTTGCCGTGGGAGAGCTTGAAGTAGCCGACCTGAATGATGTCGGACAGGGTCTCGATGATGAAGACGATGCCGAGCGTGATGAGGATCAGCGGCATATCGTAGGCGAAGGCCATCGCCGCGACCGCGCCGCCGAGGAAGAGCGAGCCCGTGTCGCCCATGAAGACCTGCGCGGGGTTGAAATTGTAGACCAGAAAGCCCAGCAGGCCGCCCACCATGGCGGAGGCGAAAATGCCGAGCTGCAGGTAATTGCGGCCCCATGCGAAGGTCACGGCGACAAAGAACAGAAACACGGGCAGCGAGGTGCCGGAGGCCAGACCGTCCACCCCGTCGGTGATGTTGACCGCGTTGACGGTGCCCACGATCACAAACGCGGCAAAGACGAAGTACAGCCACTCCGGCATATGGATGGTCCTGCCGGAGAAGGGGACATAGAGATTGGGGCGCAGATAGCCCAGATGCCGCATCAGCAGCACGAAAACCAGCGCCGCCGCAAGCTGCAGCAGGAATTTGGCCCTCGCGGAGAGGCCGGTGTTGTGGTGGTGGCGGATCTTCTCCCAGTCGTCCAGAAAGCCGATCGCCCCGAACACGCAGGCGAAGAGCAGCACATAGATGTGCACGAATTCACCGTGCAGCATCCCCTCAAAGCCGACCGTCAGGCAGACGAAGGCCGCCGCGAAGATGAACATCACCCCGCCCATCGTGGGCGTGCCCGCCTTGACGTTGTGCCAGGTGGGACCGTTCTCCTTGATCTCCTGTCCCGCCTTGAGTTTCCTCAGCCAGGGGATATAGAATTTTCCAAAGGCCGTGGCAAACAAAAAGGCCAGCACAAACGCGCAGATCAGCTTAATCGTCATGGTTCTCTCTCCAATATCCAGAAAGCTCTTTGACCGCAGTCCTCCGGTCAGGGAGCGGCAATCCGTCTTCTCAAAACGTCGGCGACGACCTCGCGCTCATCCAGATGGCGCTTCTCGTGCCCGATCTCCTGATAGTCCTCGTGGCCCTTGCCGGCAAGCAATATTACATCACCGGGGCGGGCATTGTCAAGTGCCCAGGCGATCGCCTCCTCGCGGCTGCAGATGACCTGCGTGGGCGTACGGTAATCCCTCATGCCCGCGACGATCTCCCCGATGATGGCCATGGGCTCCTCGGTGCGGGGATTGTCGCTGGTCACGATGACAAGATCCGCGTTTTCCGCGGCGATCCTGCCCATGATGGGGCGCTTGAGCCGATCCCGGTCGCCGCCGCAGCCGAAGAGGACGACGAGCCGCCCTTTCGTCACGGGCCGCAGGGACTGGAGCACCTTCTCGAGCGCGTCGGGCTTGTGACAGTAGTCGATGAGCACCGTGTAATCCCCGTCCGTGGGCACGAGCTCGAGCCGCCCTTTGACGCCGCTCGCATCGGCCAGGGCATCGGCGCAGTCGGAGAGCGTCAGGCCGAGGGCGAGGCCGACAGACATGACGGCCAGCGCGTTGTGGACAGAAAAGCTGCCCGGGATGCCGAGAGAGGTCGGCACCGCTTCCCCGCCGTGCACGGCGGTGAAGCGCACGCCGGAGGCGGAGAGGCTCACGTCCTCCGCCCGGAGGTCGGCGCCGGCCGTCTCTTCCGCGTAGGTGAAGACGCGGCAGTCGGCTCCCCTGAGCATGAAGTCCGTCCACTCGTCGTCGAGATTGAAGCAGCCCAGCTCGCAGCGGCTGAACAGCAGCCGCTTGGCCGCGGCGTATTCCTCCATCGTTTTGTGAAAATCCAGATGATCCTGGCTGAGGTTCGTGTAGACCGCCACATCGTAGCGCACGCCCGCCACGCGCTCAAGCGCCAGGGAATGGGAGGAGACCTCCATCACCACATGGGTGCAGCCCGCGTCCGCCATGCGGCGGAACAGCTTCTGCAGGTCGTTGCTCTCGGGCGTGGTGCGCTCGGTGTGGAGCACCTCGTCGCCTATGCAGTTGGCGTTGGTGCCGATCAGGCCCACTTTCGCACCGAGCTTCGTCTCCAGCAGGTGCTTCATCAGATAGCTCGTCGTGGTCTTTCCGCTCGTGCCGGTGATGCCGATGACGGTCATTTGGGAGGCGGGATCGCCGTAGAAATCCCGGCTGCAGAGGGCGAGGCCGAGGCGGCAGTCGTCGGTCTGCACACAGTCGGAGTCATCCTCCGGCAGCTCCTCACAGAGGATCGCCGCGGCCCCCTTCTCCCGCGCCATGGGGATGAAGCGGTGCCCGTCGGAGGAGAAGCCGCGCACGGCCACGAACAGCTCGCCCGGCTGCACCCTCCGGGAGTCGTAGCAGACGCCGGTGATCTCGGTCTCGAGATCGGCCGTGCAGCGCAGGATCTTGATATTCCGGATAATGTCTTTCAGTTTCATTTCAGTAAATTCCCAACATCGTTTCGTCGCTGTCGATCAGCGTCACGGTAATTATGCTGCCGTGCTCCAGCGCCGTTCCGGCCGCAACGCTCTGAGCGCCTACCCTCTGCTCCCCCGCCGCGCCCACCGGGCTCGCGGTGCGCAGATACAGGCCGTAGTACGAGAGCGTGTCGCGGGCCTGTTCATAGCTCATCCCGGTCAGATCCGGAAGGAGCTCCGTGTCCTGTGAGGGCTCCGCCCCCAGATAGAGGATGATCTCGGTGCCGCGGGCGATGCTCTGCCCGGCGGCTGGCAGCTGATCGGTCACGGTATCCCCGCTGCCGATGCTGCGGTACCGAAGCTGCGCGTCCCGGACGCGCCCGGCCGCCTCCGCGAGCGAAAGCCCGGTCAGCAGCGGCGTCTGCACGTCCATGCGCGCGGCCTCGTCCTCGCTCAGCACGGGCTCGACGCCCAGATAGGGCAGGATGTCCGCCAGCATGTTCCCCACAACGGGGGCCGCCATCTGGCCGCCGCTGACGTAGACGCCGGAGGCGTTGGACGGCGTATCGAGGAAAACCAGCACGGCGATCTTCGGATCGTCCGCCGGGGCAAAGCCGAGGAAGGAGACGATGTACTGCTTGACGCCGGTCCGCGCCTCGAGGCTCACCTTCTCGCTGGTGCCGGTCTTGCCGCCGATGCGGTAGCCGGCCACCGCCGCGTTGCGGCCGGTGCCCTCTTTGGAGTCCCCGACCACCTGTTCCAGGATCGCGCGGACTTTTGCGCTGGTCTCCCCGCTGATCACCTGTCGGCGCAGGGTCGGCAGCCGCTCGGAGGCCGTCGTGCCGTCCGGGTTCACGATCTTTTGTACCACGTAGGGCTGCATCAAATAGCCGCCGTTGACGCAGGCGGAGACCGCCGTGATGAGCTGCAGCGGCGTGATCGTGAAGGTCTGGCCGAAGGAGGCCGCCGCGAGCTGCGACAGGTTTCGCGGCGAGCAGAAGGTGTTCTCGCTCCACCAGATGCTGCCGCTCTCACCCGAGAGATCGATGCCTGTGACGGCGCTGAGATTCTCGTCCGGATCTCCTGTCTTTTCCAGGAAACCGAAGGCCTCGCAGTAGTCGTAGAATCGCTCCGCGCCGACGCGCAGGCCGATGTTGACGAAGGCTGCGTTGCAGGAGTGCTGCACCGCCTGCGTCAGGCTCTGCGAGCCGTGCCCGCCGTCCTTCCAGCAGCGGATCGGACTGCTGCGCCCCTTGACGCTTACGCTGCCGGGGCAGAAAAAGCTGCTGCTCTCGCTGACCGCGCCCTCCTCGAGCGCCATGGCCAGCGTGATGATCTTGAAGGTGGAGCCGGGTTCGTAGGTGTCGGACAGGGCCTTGTTGCGCCACTGGCGGATCTGCGCGTCCCGCAGGAGCGCCTGTCTCTCTTCCTCGCTCTGCGCCGCGTCGACCCGCGCCTGTGCCTGCGGGCCGACCTCCAGAAAGCGGTTGAGGTCGTAGTCGTCCAGCGAGGCCATGGCCAGGATCGCCCCGGTGTTCACGTCCATGACGATGGCGCCGGCGCCGTTTTGTATATCGTAATCCGCGACCGCCTGGCGCAGATGCTTCTCGACGTAATACTGGATGGTCGTATCGAGCGTGGTGATCACGTCGCAGCCGTCCTGTCCGGGCTCGAAGCTCTCGAACTGCTCGAAGAGCAGGTCGGTGCCGAAGGCGTTGGTCAGGCGGCGTGTCCGCCCCGCCGTGCCGGCGAGCACCCGGTCGTAGCGGGCTTCGATGCCCTCCAGCCCGTAGTTGTCCGTCCCGACGAAGCCGATCAGGTGGCAGGCCAGGTTGGAATTGGGATAGTATCTCCTGGTGTCGGTCTCCAGCCGCACGCCGCGCAGCCCGTTTTCATTCTTGAAGGCGCGGACGGCGTCCGCCTGCTCCCGTTCGAGCTTTCTCGCGACGGTCACGTACCAGGAGCCCGTCTGTGTGCACTTCTGCAGGAGCTCCCGCTCGTCGAGGCCCAGGATCTCCGCGAGGCCGCTCGCGATCAGCGCCGGGTCCTCCCCGTAGGCCTGGATCTCCGCCGGGCTCAGGTAGACGTTGTCCACCGAGGCGGAGACGGCCAGCGGATTGCCCCTGGCGTCGAGTATCCTCCCCCTGGCGGCGGCAGTCGGCGCGTCGCGCAGCTGCTGCTCCATGGCGAGGCGCTCGTAGCGCTCGTGCTCGAGGATCTGCAGCTGAAACAGCCGCGCCAGCAGCACGGCGAAGAGCAGGACGCCGAAGAGCGCCATGAGGACGGCGCAGCGTCGGAGCATCTGCCGGTTCGGCGGGCTGACGGCGGCCGCGTGATTATTGTTTGGGAACATGGCTTCGCCTCCAGATATCACATTTGAAGGCAGGGCCTGCAAATGTGTCGTTCAGCTATCCATATTCATCGGTTCCGGCGAACATGCTCCCCCGTATTATCTCTCAGGCGTCTCGATCAGGATGATCTGATCGGGGCCGCAGCGCTGCATGCCGAGCTTCTCCACAGCGTAGCGCTCCAGCGCCTCCAGGCTCAGCCTGCTCTCCGCCCGCGCCGTCAGCGCAGCGATCTCCGCCTCCAGGGCGGCGTTTTCGCGCTCCAGCCTCGCCGCGCGGTCGTTGACGGCGGTCACGCGGATGGAGCACAGCAGGCTCATGACCAGCATGAGCGCCGCCGCACAAAGACAAACGGCGCGAAAAAGGATCTCGTTGACTTGCTTCAAATC
>CAMJQX010000043.1 GCA_946408145.1 uncultured Clostridia bacterium | reverse complement strand
TCACCCGCCTGGGGCTGAAGAAGTTCAAGATCCGCGTCAACAACCGCAAGCTCCTCAACGGCTTCTATGCCATGAACGGCATGAGCGAAAAGGCCGGCGAGATCATGCGCACCGTGGACAAGCTTGACAAGATCGGAGCGCAGAAGGTCAAGGAGCTTCTCATCGAAGAAGTGAAGATGCTGCCCGACAAGAGCGAGAACGTGCTGGACTTCATGGCGATCTGCGGCACGAACGCGGAGGTCGTCGAGCGGCTGGAGATGTACCGCGGCATGGACGAGACCTTTGACCAGGGCCTCGACGAGCTGATCGCGGTGACGAAGTATCTCGAGGACTTCGGCGTGCCGGAGGAAAACTTCGCGGTCGATCTGACCATTGCGCGCGGGCTCGACTACTATACCGGAACGGTCTACGAGACGACGATGACCGAGCACCCGGAGATCGGCTCCATCTGCTCCGGCGGCCGCTATGACAATCTGGCCGAGTATTACACCGACAAGCAGCTGCCCGGCGTCGGCATTTCCATCGGTCTGACGCGGCTCTTCTACGTGCTCAATGAGCAGGGCCTCCTGTCCGATGCGATCGTGACCGCGCCGTGCGACGCGCTCGTGATCCCGATGGTCGAGGATCTGGCCCCCGCCGTTGCCGCCGCGACCGCTCTGCGGCAGGGCGGCGTGCGCACCCAGCTCTACGGCGAGAAAAAGAAGTTCAAGGCGAAGATCGCTTATGCCGACAGGATCGGCGTGCCCTTCGCGGTGCTGCTGGGCGAGGACGAGGTCAATGAGGGCGTCGTCTCCGTCAAGGACATGCGCTCCGGCGAGCAGAAAAAGATGCCCGCCGCCGAGGCGGCCTCGTTCATCAAGGCAGCCGTCGATGCGCAGAACCGCGCCGCGGTGATCAAAGAGAGCTGAGCACCCCTTGAAAGGGAATTCCATAAACAATAGAAAACCCCTCAGTCACGCTTGCGCGTGACAGCTCCCCTCAGCAGGGGAGCCTATAAGGAAGCGAAAACCCCTCAGTCACGCTTGCGCGTGACAGCTCCCCTTAACAGGGGAGCCTATAAGGAAGCGAGGTATAGAAAATGATGCAGTCCCGTACCCATACCTGCAATGAGCTCCGCATGGAGCACGTCGGGCAGAAGGTCAAGATCGTCGGCTGGATGGAAAATGTGCGCGAGGTGGGCAGCAACTTTGCCTTTGTCGTTGTGCGTGACTTCTACGGCATTACCCAGGTCGTTGTCGAGACCGAGGAGATGATGAAGACCGTCAAGGCCATCAACAAGGAGTCCACGATCTCCGTGGAGGGCGTCGTGCGCGAGCGCGCGAGCAAGAACCCGAAGCTCCCCACCGGTGACATCGAAGTCGTCCCAGAGAAGATCGAGGTCCTCGGCCGCTGCCGCTACAACGAACTGCCCTTTGAGATCAACCGCAGCCGCGAGGCCGACGAGGCGCAGCGCCTCAAGTACCGCTATCTGGATCTGCGCAACCCCGCGGTCAAGAAGAACATCATCCTGCGCTGCAATGTGATCTCCGCGCTGCGTCAGGCCATGATCGAGCACGGCTTCCTCGAGATCACCACGCCGATCCTGACGGCCTCTTCTCCCGAGGGCGCGCGCGACTATCTGGTGCCGGCCCGCAAGCACCCCGGCAAGTTCTACGCGCTGCCGCAGGCGCCGCAGCAGTTCAAGCAGCTGCTGATGACCTCCGGCTTCGACCGCTATTTCCAGATCGCCCCCTGCTTCCGCGACGAGGACGCCCGCGGCGACCGCAGCCCCGGCGAGTTCTATCAGCTGGACATGGAGATGGCCTTCGCCGCGCAGGACGACGTGTTTGCCGTGCTGGAGGATGTGCTGCCCCCGATCTTCGCCAGATTCGGCACCTATCATATTGCCTCCGACGCGCCATTCCGGCGCATCTCCTTCAACGAGTCCATGGAAAAGTACGGCTCCGACAAGCCCGATCTCCGCATCGACCTGCTTGTGAACGACATCACCTCGCTCGTACAGGGGACGGAGTTCGGCCCCTTCGCCGCGGGCAACACCGTCAAGGCCGTGCCTGTCTCCGGCTGCGCGCTGACCCGCAAGCAGATCGACAAGCTCTGCGCGGACGTCGAGGTGCAGTCCGGCGCCAAGCCCTACTGGACCAAGGTCGAAAACGGCGCCTTTGTCGGCGGCGTCGCCAAGTTCCTCAACGATCGCTTTGCGTCTCTCTCCGAGGCGCTGCAGCTGAGCGAGGGCTGCCTCGTCGCCATCGCCGCCGGGCCGCACGATCAGGCCGTCAAGACCGCCGGCGTCATGCGCAAGATGCTCGGCGCCGCCGTTCCCGGCCACATGGACAAGGAGCGCTATGAGTTCTGCTGGATCGTCGACTTCCCGATGTACGAGATCGGCGAGGAGAGCGGCGAGCTGGAATTCTGCCACAATCCCTTCTCCATGCCCGCCGGCGGGCTGGACGTCCTGCTCAAGGCCGAGCGCGGCGAGATCGACCCGCTGACCATCACCGCCGACCAGTACGACCTGGTCTGCAACGGCGTGGAGCTCTCCTCCGGCGCCGTACGTAATCACGACCCGGAGATCATGGTCAAGGCCTTCGAGATGGTGCGTCTCGGCGAGGAGGATGTGAAGAAAAAGTTCCCCGCCATGTACAACGCCTTCTGCTACGGCGCGCCTCCTCACGCGGGCATCGCGCCGGGCATCGACCGCATGGTGATGCTTCTGGCGGGCGAAGACTCCATTCGTGAGGTCATTCCCTTCCCGATGAACAAGAGCGCGCAGGATGTGATGATGGGCGCGCCCTCCGAGGTCACGCAGAAGCAGCTCGAGGAGCTTCATATTGCGGTCGTCGGAGAGGTCGAGGAATAAAACCTGTAGGGGCGGCCCCTGCGGCCGCCCCCCCGGACAGAGGTCCGTCTGATTTCTGTTTTGCTTTCAGTTTTGAGCCGTGGGCTTGGAGGAAAAACGGCGAAGCGCCGCCCCTGGGCTCAAGGCTCAATTCTTCTTCAAGGAGTGGATACGCATGCTGGCAACTGTCTCATCCTTCGGCGTCAGCGGCATCGGCGGCTATCCGGTGACGGTGGAGGTCTATATCTCCAACGGCCTGCCCGCCTTTGACATTGTCGGCCTGCCGGACGCGGCGGTCAAGGAATCACGCGAGCGCGTGCGCGCCGCAGTGAAGAACAACGGCTACCGCTTCCCGGTCAGCCGCATGACCGTGAACCTCGCCCCGGCGGATAAGAAGAAGGTCGGCACGCTCTACGACCTGCCCATGCTGATCGGCATTCTGGCGGCGACGGGGGAGATCAAAGCCCCGGCGGCGGACTGCGCGTTTATCGGCGAGCTCTCCCTGAACGGCGAACTGCGGCCCATTGCCGGCGCGCTGCCCATGGCGATCGCCGCCGAGCGCGAGGGGATCAAGAGCCTCTTCGTCCCGGCCGAAAACGCCGCGGAGGCGGCCTTTGCCGAGAGTGTGGAAATCTTCCCGGTACAGAGCGTCGCGCAGCTCATCCGGCATCTGAAGGGCGAGGAGAGCATCGAACCCGCACCGGCGCCTGACGTGCACGCCGAGGAGCTGCCTCTGCCGGATTTCGCCGACGTGAAGGGGCAGGAGAACGTCAAGCGCGCGCTGGAGATCGCAGCCGCGGGCGGGCACAACATCCTGCTGGTCGGCCCGCCGGGCGCGGGCAAGTCCATGATGGCCAAGCGCCTGCCCGGCATCCTGCCGGACATGAGCCGCGAGGAGATGATCCAGTCCACCGAGATCTGGTCGGTGGCAGGGCTCACGAGCCGCCGCCATCCCATCGTCTCCACGCGCCCCTTCCGCTCCCCGCACCACACGGTGTCCGCCACGGCGCTCGCCGGCGGCGGAGCCTTCCCCAAGCCGGGCGAGATCAGCCTGGCCCACAACGCGATCCTGTTCCTCGACGAGCTGCCGGAATTCCGCGCGGACGTGCTGGAGGTGCTGCGCCAGCCCATGGAGGACGGACAGGTGACGGTCTCCCGCGTAGCGGGGACGGTGACCTTCCCGGCCCGCTTCATGCTCGTGTGCGCGATGAACCCCTGCAAGTGCGGCTGGTACGGGCATCCCTCCGGACGCTGCCGCTGCACGCCGCAGGAGGTACGCCGTTATCACAGCCGCATCTCCGGCCCGCTGCTGGATCGCATCGACCTGATCGTCGAGGTCCCGGCGCTGGAGTATGACGAGCTGCGCCGCAAGACCCCGGCCGAGAGCTCGGCCGAGATCAAAAAGCGTGTCAACGCCGCCCGCGCCACCCAGCGCAGGCGCTTCGGGGACGACGGCACCATGTCCAACTCCCGCATGGACAGCAGGGAGCTGCGCCGCTTCTGCGCGCTGAGCGGAGAGGGCGAGGAACTGATGCGCGGCGCCTTTGACAGCATGGGTCTCTCCGCGCGCAGCTACGACCGTATCCTGCGCGTGGCCCGCACCATCGCGGATCTGGACGGCGCGGAGGAGATCGGCCCCGGCCATCTGGCCGAGGCGATCCAGTACCGCACATACGACTTTACGGAAGCCGAATGAAATAGTTTTCAATATTCAGTTTCCAGGAGAGAGACGCTTTTCTGGAAACGGAAAACTGACAAGGTGATTGAAAATGAACGATATGATACTGTGCAAGCTGGGGGAGATCGTGCTCAAGGGTCTCAACCGCAAGAGCTTTGAACTGAAGCTGATGGGCAACATCCGCCGCCGTCTGTACGGACTCGGCAAGTATAAGGTGAGCTGCATGCAGTCCACCGTCTACGTCGAACCGGAGAGCGACGACGCCGATCTGGACGCCGCCTTTGAGGCCCTGCAGGACGTGTTCGGCATCGTGAAGATCAGCCGGGCCGCGGCCTGCGAAAAGGACAAAGACGCCATTGCGCGCATGGCCATCGACTATCTGCGCGGGGACATGCTGCGCGCGAAGAGCTTCAAGGTCGAATCCAAGCGCAGCGACAAGAGCTTCCCCATGACGAGCATCGAACTGAGCCAGTACGTGGGCGGCGAGCTGCAGGAGGCCTATCCGAACTGCAGGGTGGACGTGCACGAGCCGGAGCTGATCGTGCACCTCGAGATCCGCGATCTCGCGGCCTATGTCCACGCCCAGCCGGTGCAGGGCGCGGGCGGCATGCCCGTGGGCTCCAACGGCGTCGCCGTGACGCTGCTCTCCGGCGGCATCGACAGCCCGGTGTCGAGCTATATGATCGCCAAGCGCGGCGTCCGTCTGATCCCGGTGCACTTCTTCTCCTTCCCCTACACCTCGCAGCAGGCGAAGGAGAAGGTCGTTGAGCTCGCGCAGATCCTGACGCGCTACTGCGGCAGGATGACGCTCGAGGTCGTCCCCTTCACGCACATCCAGGAGGAGATCCGGGACAAGTGCCCGGAGGAATATTTCACGCTCATCATGCGCCGCTTCATGATGCGTATTGCCGAGCGTATCGCAAATGAGTGGAACGCCAAGGCCATTGTCACCGGGGAAAACCTCGGCCAGGTGGCGAGCCAGACCATGGAGGCCATGGCCTCCACCCAGGCGGTCATAGAGCTGCCGGTGCTGCAGCCGCTGATCGGCATGGACAAGGAGGAGATCGTGCAGCTGTCCCGGAAGATCGGCACCTTTGACACCTCCATCCTGCCCTACGAGGACTGCTGCACGGTCTTCACGCCGCGCCATCCGCGCACCCGCCCCAAGCTCGCCGAGGTCGAGGCGGCGGAGAGCGCGCTGGATGTAGACGCGCTGGTGGAGGAGGCCTTCCGGGGCATCGAAAGGATCACGGTGGAGCATGAATAAGGTTTACGATACGGAGATCCTCTCCGTCGGGACGGAGCTGCTGCTGGGGCACGTCACCAACACCGACGCGCGCGACATCTCGGAGCTCCTCTCGAAGATCGGCGTCAACGTACGCTATCACACGGTGGTGGGGGACAATCCGCAGCGCCTGGCCGCCTGTGTCGAGATCGCCAAGAGCCGCGCGGACGTGATCATCACCACCGGCGGCCTCGGCCCGACCTGCGACGATCTGACCAAGCAGATCCTGGCGCAGAGCTTCGGATTAAAGCTTGTGGAGAACGAGGCGGAGCGCCGCGGACTGTACGACTATATCCACCCCGACCGGGCCTTTACCGCCAACAATTTCACGCAGGCAATGCTGCCCGAGGGCAGCACGGTCTTCCACAACGAGTGGGGCACCGCCCCCGGCTGCGCCTTTGAGAAGGACGGCAAGGTGGTCGTGATGATGCCCGGGCCGCCCAACGAGTGCATCCCGATGTTCCGCAAATACGCGGTCCCGTATCTGAAAAAGCTCTCCGAGGAGCAGATCGTCTCCCACTCCATCCGCATCTTCGGCATCGGAGAGAGCGGCGTGGACGACATGTTTGCCGCGGAGATGAACGCCATGAGCAACCCCAGCATGGCGCCCTACGCCAAGGAGTGCGACTGCCTGCTTCAGGTGACGGCCAAAGCAAAGAGCGAAGCGGAGGCGGAGGCCATGATGGCCCCGGTCATTGCCCGTGTGAAGGAGCGCCTCGGCGAGTACGTCTACGGGATGGACGTCGAGTGCATCGAGGAGGCGGTGCTGCCGCTCCTCAAGGAGAAGGGCATGACCTTTGCCGCGGCCGAGAGCTGTACCGGCGGGGACGTGGCCCGGCGCTTTACCGAGATCCCCGGCGCGAGCGCTGTTTTCGCGGGCGGCTGCGTGACCTACACCAACGAGGTCAAGGCGCGGCTGCTGGGCATCGACCCGGCGCTGATCGAGGAAAAGACTGCGGTGAGCTATGAGGTCGCCAAAGAGATGGCCGAGCGCGTGCGCCGGCTTACCGGCGCCGATATCGGCGTGGGCGTCACGGGCCTCGCGGGGCCCGACGGCGACGGCGTGCATGAGGTGGGCACGGTCTTCGTGTCCATGGCCGTGGAAGGGGAGACCTTCGTGCGCGAGCTGCAGCTCGGCACCAAACGCACCCGCAGCTTCATCCGCCGCATGGCCGGCAATCACATCTTCGATATGATGCGCCGCTGGCTCACGGGCTTGTCTGTATAAAACTCGAAAAACGCTGTGAACCGAGGTTCACAGCGTTTTTCGTTTCGGACTGCGCGGTAAGGAAGCGTCAGTCCGCTCTCCTGTATACGATCTTCGCGGCCAGCGCGTCGGCCTTTTCTTTTCCCAGGTAATACGCCACAAGAGCGAGCCCGAAGGGGACGGAGGTGCCCATGCCGCGGCTTGTGATCACGTTTCCGTCGCACACCACGCTCTCGCAGCATGTCTCAGCGCCGGAAAGCCTGTCCTCCAGCCCGGGATAGCAGATCGCGCGTTTTCCTTCCAGCAGACCGGCTTTGGCCAGCACCGTCGGCGCGGCGCAGATGGCGGCTGTCAGCTTGCCGGCCTCGCCGAAGCGCCGCAGCAGCGCCTCGACGCGCGTGTCGGCCATCAGCCGCTCCGTCCCCGCCAGGCCGCCGGGGAGCACAACGCCGTCGCAGCTGTCGAAATCCATTTCGTCGAAGCTCTTGTCGGCGAGGATGGGGATATGCCTGCTGCTGGGCACCAGCCTTTCTTCCGTCAGCGAAACGGTAACGCAGTCGATCCGCGCGCGGCGCAGCAGATCCACCGGTGTGATCGCCTCGGCCTCCTCAAAGCCCTCGGCGAGCAGCAAAGCAACTCTGATCATCATGATCCCTCCCGTGTTTTTTCTGTATTGTAGCAGAGAATGCGGATGGCCGCAAGGGAAAAAGAAGACAGGCCGCGTTCCGAAAACGGAATGCAGCCTGTTTTTCAAATCGGTTAGTTGCCAACACTACAAGGATGACGAGTTGCCCGTACAACGTTCCGGGTACTATGCCCCCGGGTGGCCCGCAAGTGAATTGGACTTGCTTCAACGGGTTAAGGTGCCGATCACACCGATGGGTGCCGCCCATCTCCTGATTTATGTATACCACAATTGCAAAGTGATGTCAAGAACTTTTTGTAAATTGTGCCTATTTTTTGTGGGGAGCACTCCGCCGGAAAATAGTAAAAGCGACGAAAGTGGTCGAAAAGCGGCGTCTGATACTAAATATTGGGGCTCCTCGCAGGAGGAGCCCCAATATCCATAAATTGTAAAGACTGTGCGAATGATTACGCCTTCTCGATGCGGTGCTTTTCGGCGTAGCCCGTGAGGAAGAGCGTCAGCGCGCCGTCGCCGGTGACGTTGCAGGCGGTGCCGAAGCTGTCCTGCAGGGCGAAGATGGCGAGCATCAGGCCGGTGCCTGCGTCGTCAAAGCCGAGCACCCCGGTGATCAGGCCGAGAGAGGCCATGACCGTGCCGCCCGGGACGCCGGGTGCGCCGATGGCGAAGATGCCGAGCAGCAGGCAGAAGAGGATCATCGTCCCGACAGAGGGGAGCTGACCGTAGAGCATCTTGGAGATGGTCATGCAGAAGAAGACCTCGGTCAGCACAGAGCCGCAGAGGTGGATGTTGGCAAAGAGCGGGATGCCGAAGTCCACCATATCGCGGCGCAGTACCTTGCTCTTCCGGGCGCCGTCGAGCGCGACGGACAGGGTCGCGGCGCTGGACATGGTGCCGACGGCGGTCAGGTAGGCTGGACCGTAGTGACGCAGCACCTCCCAGGGGTTCCTGCCGGAGTAAGCGCCCGCGATCAGGTACAGCACGGCCAGCCACAGGTAGTGGCCGAGCATGACGATCAGAATGATCTGCAGGAAGGCGGGGAACTGGTGCGTGATCATGCCCTCGTAGCTCAGGCTGCAGAAGGTGGCGCAGATGTAAAAGGGGAGCAGGGGGATGATGACGCACTCCACGATCTTCAGCACGATATTCTGGAACTCCTCAAGCAGATCGCAGGTAAGCTTGCTCTTCGTCCATACGGCGGCCAGACCGATCAGCAGGGAGAAGGCCAACGCGCTCATGACGGACATGATCTGCGGGATGTTGAGCTGAAAGACGACCGCGGGCAGCTCGCGCAGACCGGCGACATCGGTCACGATGGACAGATGGGGGATCAGGACGAAGCCGGCGGCGGTGCTCATGAAGGCGGCGCAGATCGAGCTGAGATAGGCGATGATGACGGCTATGGACAGCATGCGGGATGCATTGCTGCCCATGCGGGTGATGGACGGGGCGATAAAGCCGATGACGATCAGCGGGACGCAGAACATGATGAGCTGGCCCAGCACATATTGCAGCGATACGACGACCTTCATCGCTCCCTCGCCGAAGACCTGGCCGAGACCGATGCCGATCAGCAGCGCGACGATGAGCCGGAAGGGAAGACTTGTCAGGATCTTTTTCATAATTGCCTCCGATGAATTGCTTGTAATTTGCAGACAGCCAACCTATGATAATAAATGGCCTGGCAAAAGTCAACATAAAAAGCGAGCATTTCTGTTGACATCCTGCACAAAAAAGATTAAAATTTTAATGTTTCGATCCGGTATCAAGACAAAGGGAAGGAATAATCGAATGAAAAAAATCACCAATAAGCTGCTTTGGATCTTTGCGGTCGGTCAGTTCGGCTGGAGCCTGCTGTCCGGCATCGTGACCAACTGGATGGTATACTATTACACGGGAACCCCGGACGCCAACAACCCCAACACCGGCATCTTCGCCTCCGGCATCACGCAGAGCCCGATCCTTTTCAAGCTTACGCTCTTCGGTCTGGTCATGGCTGTGGGCAGGATCTTTGACGCGATCACCGACCCGCTGATCGCCGGCTGGTCCGACCGGAGCAGGAACAAGGCCGGGCGCCGCATCCCTTTCATGCGCGCCATCGCCATTCCCTTTGCGCTGATCACCATCGCCCTCTTCACCATTCCCCAGACGGCAAACGTCGCGGTCAACGACGTGCTGCTCTTCGCGATCCTCATGTGCTTCTACCTGTTCATGACCATCTTCTGCACGCCGTACAACGCGCTCATCGCCGAACTGGGCGACACGCAGGAGCACCGCATCAATGTCTCCACCTATATCTCTTTCACCTTTATCGCCGGCACCAGCATCTCCTTCATGCTGCCCAATGTGGCGGGGCTGTTCGGCTTCGCCGGGCAGGCGGGCTCCATCCGCCTCGCCGTGGCTCTTATGGCGACGATCGCGTGCATTGCGATGCTGATCCCCTCGTTCTACATCAAGGAGCGGGACTATATCGACTCCAGGCCCAGCGAGACCCCGGCCTTCTCCTCCCTGCTCAAGACCTTCAAAAACGGGCAGTTCCGCCGCTTCGTATATGCGGATGTGATCTACTTCTTCGCGCTGACCCTGTTCCAGACCGGCCTTGCTTTCTATGAGACCAAGCTCATGGGGATCGAGGACACCTGGACCTTCCCGCTCACCGCGCTGATGACGCTTGTGAGCGTTCTGCTCTACCCGCTGGTGAACAAACTGGCGCCGAAGCTCGGCAAGAAGAAGCTGATCGTGGTCGGCTTCTTCGCCTACGCCTTCGTGTTCTTCATCACCTCCATCTGCGGCAAGGGCCTGTACTGGGGCTTTATCGTTGCCGTATGCGCCGCCGTGCCGCAGGCTATCCTCGGCATCCTGCCCCAGGCCTGCGTGGCCGACGTGGCCGAGCTGAGCCGCCTGGAGACCGGCGAGGACCGCAGCGGCATGTTCTTCGCCGCGCGCACCTTTGCC
>CAMJQX010000042.1 GCA_946408145.1 uncultured Clostridia bacterium | reverse complement strand
GTCGCCGAAGTAGTCGAAGCCCCAGACCTCGTCGAGCAGCTGATTGCGGGTGAAGACCCGGTTGGGGGAGGAGGCCAGATGGTACAGCAGCTCCATCTCCTTCGGGGGCGTGTCGACCTTCCTGCCGTCCACGATCAGCTCGTAGGAGTCGAGGTTGATGACCAGCTTGTCGAAGCTCAGCTTCTTCTCCACCGGCGCGTCCGCGTCCGTGCGGCGCATGACCGCGTGCACGCGCGCCAGCAGCTCCTTGACCTCAAAAGGCTTGGTCACATAGTCGTCCGCGCCCATTTCCAGACCGTTGACCTTGTCGTTGAGCTCGCCCTTGGCGGTGAGCATGATGATGGGGGTGGAGGACTTGGCGCGGATGTCCCTGCAGACCTGCCAGCCGTCCTTGACCGGCAGCATGATGTCCAGCAGCACCACGTCGGGCTGGAAGAGATCGAACATGGACTCGGCCTTGCCGCCGTCGGCGGCGATCATGGTCTCAAAGCCGTCCTTGCCCAGATACAGCCGCAGAAGCTCGGCGATGTTGGCGTCGTCTTCCACAATCAGAGCGCGTTTGCTCATAGATATCGCTCCTGTCTATAAAATGTTTTTCATCAATTATAGCGCAAAAGGGAAGGGAAAAGTTAAAAAACTGTAATATTTGTACCGAGCGCTCAGAGATCCAGCTTTTCCAGCTCGACGAGGGCGAGGATATAGACCTTCAGCGCCTCAAGCAGCCAGTCCTTGCAGGCGGCCTCGTCCACCCCGTGGATGGGCCCCGCAAAGTCGGGCATCGGCCGCTCCGGATGCTCCGGCCCGAAGGCCACCGCGTTCGGGAAGTGCCGCGCGTAGGTGCCGCCGCCGATGGTGTAGGGCTTCGCGTCCTCGCCGGTAAAGTCGTTGTAGGCGCCGAGGCAGGCCTGCAGCGCCGGGTTGTCGAGCGCCATGTAGAAGGGCGCGGCGTCGCGGTCCACGGTGACCTCGGCGATGCCTCCCGCGTGGGCGCGGATGCCCGCCGCAATCTGCTCGCCGCTGGTCGTGGTGGGATAGCGGCTGTCCACGCTCTGGAACATCCGGCCGTTCTCCACGCCGATCACGCCGCCCACGATAGTCAGCGGCTCGAAGTTGCCGTCGTCGGCCTGCACGCCGAGGGCGCTGCCGTCCCAGGCGCGGTGCAGCTTCTGGATGAGACGCAGGAATGCGGTGTCGTTTTCGTCGCCGATCCCGTTTTCGAGCAGGTAATCCACCAGCACGCCGATGGCGTTGCGCGTGCCCTGGGGAAGAGAGGCGTGCCCGCCCTTGCCGGTCGCCAGCAGATGCCATACGCCCGGGGCGGTCTCCTCGACCTCGACGAACTCGCCGCCCGCAAGCTTCTCCGCCCGGACCGTGGCCTCGGCCTTGTCGGGGATCACGTTCGGCGCGACGCCTCCGTGGATGTCCAGGATCTCGCCCAGCGGCAGCTTCGAGACGATGCGGCCGTGGTAGATGCCCTTCTCGCCGTTGCAGAGCGGGAAGGTCGCGTCCGGAGAGAAACAGAAGACGGGAGCGGGGTAGTGCGCGAGGTAATACGTCAGATCGCCCATGCCGGTCTCCTCATTGGCGCCGAGCAGCGCCCGGACGGGGTAGCGCAGGGGGATCTTCCTGTCCAGCAGATACTTGAGCGCGTAGAGGCACAGGACGCTGGGCCCCTTGTCGTCCATGACGCCGCGGCCGATGATCCAGCCCTCGCGCTCGCGCATCGTGAAGGGATCCTCCTTCCAGCCGTCGCCCACGGGCACCACGTCCAGATGCGTGATGGTGGCGAGATAGCGTTCTCCGCCGCCTCCGATGCAGGCGTAGCCGATCCGGCCCTCGCAGTTCACCGTGTCGAGCCCCAGCTCGCGGGCGATCTGCAGGCCCAGCTCCAGCGCCCTGCGCGGACCGGGCCCGAAGGGGGCGTTTTCCTCCGGCGCGCCCTCCACGCTGTCGACCGCCACGAGGCGGGCGATGTCGCGAAAGACGGCCTCGGTATTCTGCTCAACAAAAGCCTCAATGTCGCGGCGCAGTTCTTCGTTCATGGATATACTCCTTTACTTCATTATATATTGATACTTTAGTTTACCACCCGCGGACTGCTTTTTCAAGCGGCGAAAGCTGCGAAGAGCGGAAGAAAAAGCGCGTCCCCGTCTGCGATCATTTGCCTAAAAATAGACAAGCGGATTCCTTGCATTTCACAGAACCATGGTATATAATCCCTGTTTGGCGGCAAATGTTGGACTCCGTCATTTGCACGATGTTCATTTTAATGAATATATGGCAAAACAGCGGAACGCTTTGCGGCGTTTCGCCATCATATAATCATTATGAATGCATACCGGGAGGATTATCATGAAACAGACGGTTCGGGCGCTGAGCGTAGTGCTCGTCGTAGCGGCGCTGCTGGGCTTTGTCGGCGGCGGCTCCACGCTGGGCGACGTGCTGGGCGTAAAGGAATTCTGGGAAAACAAGGGCGCTGAGGCGACCGAGAGCCTCGACAGGCTGGAGGAAGGCCTCGATCTTCTCGGCGAGAACGAAGAGGCGTATCTCGAGGGCCGCAAGGAGCTCGAAGAGGGCAAAAAGGCCTTTGAAGAGGGCAAGGAGGAGTACGAGGCGGGCAAGGATCTTCTGGACGAGAAGCAGGCCGAGTACGACGAGGGCGCCGCGAAGCTGGCCGAAGGCAAAGAGAAGCTCGACGCGGGCAAGGAACAGCTTGACGCGAACGCCGGCGCCTACACCGCCGGGAAGCAGCAGGTCGCCGCGGGCGAGGCCACGCTGCAGGAAAAGACCGCCGAGTACGAGGCGGGCAAGCAGCAGCTGGCGGACGCCAAGAAGCAGCTCGACGCCGGCCAGGCGAAGATCGACGCAGGACAGAAGGCCTACGATGAGAACAGCGCCAAGATGGCAGAGGCCAAGAAGAATCTCGACGAGGGCCAGGCGCAGTATGACGAGGGCGTAAGACAGCTGGCAGACGCCAAGGCGCAGCTGGATCAGGGCGAGGCCGATATTGCGGCCGGTCAGGCGAAGATCGACGAAGGCGAGCAGCAGCTGGCAGAGGCCAAGACGAGGATCGACGAGGCCGAGGAGCAGCTTGCGCTGCTGGAAGCCACCAAGCCCATCTACGACAACATGCTGGTCTATATGGCGCCGCTGCTGGAGTCCAATTCCTTCACGCAGGCGCTTGAGCTCGTGAGCGGGATCATGGGCGTCGACGCCGGTACGCTCGCGCAGGTCTACAACGGCTGGAAGAACTACGACAGCCTGCGGGCGCAGCTGGATCAGGGCAAGGCCGACTACGCTGCCGGTCAGGCCCAGCTTGAACAGGGCAAGGCCGAGCTCGAAGCCGGCAAGGCCAGGCTCGAACAGGGCAAGGCCGACTACGCCGCGGGCGAGCAGAAGCTGGCCGCGGCGAAGGAAAAGCTGGACGCCGGCAAGGCCGCCTATGCCGAGAACGAAAAGAAGATGGCAGACGCCAAGGCTACGCTTGATCAGGGCAAGGCCGATCTGGCCAAGGGCAAGGCGGCGTATGCCGAGGGTGAGCAGAAGCTGGCCGACGGCAAGGCGCAGCTGGACGCCGGCAGAGCGCAGCTGGACGCCGGCAAAGCACAGCTTGCCGAGTATGAGAACGGTCTCGCCGCCTACAACAGCGGTCTGGCCGAGTACGAGGCCGGCAAGGAAAAGCTCGACGCGGGCGCCGAGCAGCTCGCCGAAGGCCGCGAAAAGCTGGCTGACGCCGAAAAGCAGCTGGAAGAGGGTGAAAAGCAGCTTCTGGAGGGCGAGGAGCTGATCGCACAGTTCGAGGACGGACGCGATCAGATCATCGCCGGCATCGAGCAGCTTAAGGCCACCCCCGCGGACGGAGACCTTGTCTCCATCGCCGACCGCCTCGGCAGCGATTACACCTATATGAAGAACGAGACCGATCTGGACATCGAACAGGGCTATGTGGCGGTCGAAGCCGGCCGCGGCTATGTCTCCGACAACGGCGACGCCGTCACGAAGGAGCTGACCGCGCGCATCAAGGGACTCGGGCTTGCCGCGGCTGCCGCCGTCCTGGCGCTGATCGCGGGCCTGCTCGGCATCTTCGGGCTCGCGCGCGCCTCCGGCGTCATGAGCGTGATCGCCGCGCTGGCCGCCGTCGCCGGCGCCGTGTTCACCATGGATGCGGAGCTGACCTTCTCGAAGGTGGCGGGCACCAGCGGCTCCACCCTGGTGCTGGCCGGCTGCGCGGTCCTCGCGCTGGCTGCGCTCATCAACGGCCTGGCGGCCATCTTTGCCAGAGAAAAGCCGGCGGCCCCCGCCGCGTGAGGCGCGAAAACCGGATAGGAAAAACAGGAATGCGGAGGAAACCGCATTCCTGTTTTTTCTTAGATAATTAGTATACTCTCGCCATGAGCTCCGCGCCGTGCTCGCGCAGCCAGCGGCGGCGTTCCCGGTGATCCGGGATCACGGCCGCCACATACTGCCAGAAGCGCGCGGAGTGGTTCATCTCCCGCAGGTGGCACAGCTCGTGCACGACCACATAGTCCAGCACCTCTTGCGGCGCGAGCAGAAGGAGACAGTTGAAGTTCAGGTTGCCCTTCGCCGAACAGCTGCCCCACTTGCTCTTCTGACAGCGCACCGCGATGCGGCCGTATTGCACGCCGAGCAGCGGCGCGAAGTGAGCTGCGCGCTCGGCAAAGCGCTGTTTTCCCGCCTTCTTCAGGGCGGCCAGCTCCTCGTCGCTCAGCTTCACGATCTGCTGTGTCCGTGCCTGTCTGCAGAGCCTTTTTTCGATCCAGTCCCGGTGCCTGTCCACAAAGGCGCGGATCTGCGGCATGCCTGTGCGCATCGGTGCGCGCACCACCACCGTCCCGTCCGGACGCAGCTCCAGCGACAGGCTTTTGCGGCTGCTGCGGATCACCTCTACGGTATAGGCCATCGCGTTCACATCCTTTCCGTATGCTTCAGTATATCACGGCGGTCAAGCGATTTTCGGATGCCCGGCGGAAAGCATTGCAAAATGTCGAGACAAGCAGTATAATCCCATTTATGAGACAGAGACGGATCTATCCCCGCGGAGGAATAAACCATGAAAAAGCTGTTGTTTCTGATTCTTGCGGCGGCCCTGTGCCTGCTGCTCTGTGCCTGCGGCGCACAAAGCGCCCTGCCCGCGGCCTCTGCGGCGACGCCGGAGCCGACTGCTGAGATGACGCCCGAACCCACGCCCGAGCCGACGCCCGAACCGACGCCCACGCCCGCTCCGACGCCGGCGCTGCTGCAGTTTCCCGACGGCTCCGCCCACTATGATTACGAGATCAAGGTGGATCTGAGCGCGCTGGAGCACAGCGGCGTGGAGGAGGCGATCGGGCTGCTGCGGCAGATGCCGAACGTCCGCACGGTGCTGCTCGGAAGCGAGCCGGAGGACGGCTCGGAGCCGCGCCTGAGCTTCGAGGAGATCCACAGCATGCAGGAGGCCCTGCCGGATGTGGACTTCGAATATCATTTCACGCTCTGGGGCGTGCCGCTCTCCACGCTCGACGAGCGCATGGAGATCGACCACATCAAGATGGACGATCAGGGCGCCGCCGTGCGCGAGGTGCTGCCCTGCATGACCAAGTGCACCTTCCTGAACATGGACTTCTGCAACGTTGACGATGAACACATGGCCGCCATTCGGGACGATTATCCGCAGATCGACGTGATCTGGCGCATCTGGTTCGGCACCGACTGCAGCATCCGCACAGACGCCGAGCGCGTCCTGGCCTCCAACCTCAACCACGCGCTGAACAACGAGAACACCAAGTCCCTCAAGTACGCCACGAAGGTCAAGTACCTCGACATCGGCCACAACACCGCCCTGACCGACCTGAGCTTCATGAGCTATATGCCGGATCTGGAGGTGGCGATCATCGCGATCAGCCCCTGGCGCGATCTGAGCCCGCTGGCCGACTGCAAGAATCTGGAATTCCTCGAGGTCTCCGAGTTTTTCCTGCAGCCCGGCGAGGTCATGGATCTGGAGCCCCTGGGCGGCCTGACCAACCTCCGGCACCTGAACATCTGCAAGATGTTCCATGTCAAGAACTGGGAAGTGCTGAAGAACCTGACCGGCCTGGAGCGCCTCTGGATCGGCGCTTACAACGACATCCCGCCCGAGGGCATCGAGGAGCTGCGCGAGGCCCTGCCCAACACCGAGATCAACACCACCGAACAGACCGGCAGCCTCGGCTCCTGGCGCATCCTCCCGGACGGCACGCAGCATCCGCGCTATACGCTGCTCTTCGAGCAGTTTGACTACGGGCACTTCCCGGCCTCCGAGAGCACCTGGCTCAACGACCCGAATTACTTTGACTACGGTTGATGATCATGAAAAGACGAATCGAAATCGTACTGATCCTGCTGCTGGCGGCGCTGCTGCTCGGCGGCTGCTCGGCGCTGCCCTCCGCGCGCGCCGAGAGCGAGGTGCCTGCCGAGACGGAGGAGCCTTCGCCCGAGCCGACGCCGGAACCGACGCCGACGCCGGAACCGCTGCGGGACGCAAACGGCGACCTGCGCTTCCCGGACGGCAGCGTCTATCACGGCTATGAAGTCAAGATCTCCCTGCCCAAGCTGGAGGGAAAGGATGTCGAGCGCACGATCGAGCTGCTCGGCGAGATGCCGAACGTGCATACGGTAGACCTCGGAGCGAGAAAAGCGGGACGCTTGCTGGCCCTCTCCAGCATCGAAAAGCTGCAGGCGGCCTGTCCGGACGTGAACTTCATTTTCCGCTTCAGCCTCTGGGGCAAGGAGGTCAGCACTGCGGACAAGGAGCTCGACCTCAAATACATCCCCATGGACGACGAGGGCGCCGCGGTCATCCGCGCGCTGCGCGTCATGCCGAAATGCACTTACCTCGACATGGACACCTGCGGCGTTTCGAGCGAGGCCATGGGAAAGATCCGCGAGCAGTTCCCGGATGTGGAGGTGGTCTGGCGCATCTGGTTCGGCAAGGAGTTCAGCGTGCGCACCGACTGCGAGCGCATCATCGCCACCAACCATCTCAACGACGCCAACAGCAAGGACCTGAAATACTGCACCAAGGTCCGCCTGCTGGACGTGGGCCACAACCCCAACCTGACGGACATCAGCTTCCTGACGGACATGACGGAGCTGGAGTGCTGCATTCTCGCGATCATGCCCTTCCGGGACCTGACGCCGCTGACCAACTGCACGAAGATGGAATACCTGGAGCTCTGCGAAATGCAGACGCACCCCGGTCAGGTGCTCGACCTGTCTCCGCTGGCGGGGATGACCCACCTGCACCACCTGAACATCTGCAAGCTCTATGAGGTGGAAAACTACGAGTTCCTCGAAACCTTCACGGAGCTTGAGCGCCTCTGGATCGGCGTCTATACCTACATCCCCAAGGAGTATATCGAGCACCTCAAGGAGGTGCTGCCGGACACCAAGATCAACTGGTGGACGCAGGTCGCCGTGACCGAAAAATGGCGCGAGGACCCGGCCGGCATTTTCGTGGAGCGCTATGCCCTCCTGCGCGAGCAGTTTGACTACAAGCACTATCAAAAGTCCACCAGCTACTGGTGGAACGATCCCCTCTGTCTGGGAAATCAACCTGTTGAAGGAGCATGAAATGAGCGATTACATCATCGCGACCTCATCCACCGCCGACCTGACCAGAGACTATCTGGACGCGCACAGCATCCCCTTTATCCGCTACAGCTTTACCGTCAACGACCTCCCGCGGGAGGACGACTGCCGTGAGGAATCCCGCGCCGCCATCTACGCCGGCATGCGCCGCGGCGACGTGCTGAAGACCTCGATGATCAACGAGTACAGCTACTACGACTTTTTCCGCGGCCTTCTCGATCAGCAGAAGGACGTGATCTTCCTCGACATGTCCGAGAAGATGTCCGTCTCCTTTGAAAACGCCCGCCGCGCGGCCGAGACCGTCCGGCAGGAGTACCCGGAGCGCAGGCTCTATCTGATGGACACCCGCTGCATCTCCGGCGGCCTCGGCCTGCTCGTCAAGATGATGGTCGCCCGCATGGAGGCCGGCGAGAGCTTTGACCAGGTGATCGCCTGGGGTGAGGAGAACAAGCTCAAAATGGCCCACCGCTTCACCGTGGACGATCTCAACTACCTCAAACGCGGCGGCCGCGTCTCCAACGCCTCGGCGCTGGTGGGCTCGCTGCTGAACATCAAGCCCGTGCTCTACGTGCCTGACGCCGGGACGCTGGACGTGGTGAAGAAGGCCCGCGGCCGCAAGGCCGCGCTCAAGAGCATCGTGGACGGCGTGCTGCACGATCTCAGCGAGATCGACCCGAGCGGGACGGAATTCCTGATCCTGCATGCCGACTGCCTTGCCGACGCCGAGCATGTGCGCGACGAGATCAAAAAAGCCTATCCCCAGGTGGGGCGGATCGATATCTCCTCGCTGGGCGTGGTCATCGGCGCCCACTGCGGCCCCGGGCTGCTGACCGTCTTCTACCTCTGCGGCGGGAGAAGGCCCGAATAAAAACGAGAATACAAAAGAACTGCTGCGGCAAAAACCGCAGCAGTTCTTTTGTTGAATGGGAAACTCAGCTCATCAGCTGCAGGAAGCCCGGCATGGGCGTGATGTGCACGTGGCTGTAGATGCCGGGGAACTCGCCGTCGACCGTCCACTCGATCATCTCCGGACTCTCGCAGAGGATGTCGGAGGCGTGGAGGAACACGAGCCGGTCGGAACCGTAGTCCTGATTGATCACCGCCTGCACGGTGTCGCTGAACTCGGCAAGCGTCCTCGGATTCTTGATGAGCAGCAGCTCGAAGAGCCCGTCGCAGGTGTCGACCTCGCTCTCGGGCAGCTGGATGGTCCCGGCGATGGAGGTGGAGTTGGCGATGGCGCCGAAGATATAGTCGCCCTCGCAGATCCGCCCGTCCGCCGTCACCTTCATGCGCAGCGGCCGCACCTTGGGCAGGTCCTTGATGCCGTCGAGGATATAGGCCGTGTGCCCCAGGACGTTCTTCAGGTTCTGGTCGGTCGTGTAGCTGAGCCAGGAGAAAGCGCCGAAGGCGGCCACATAGCTGAAATAGTGCCGGTCGAAGCGGCCGACGTCGAAACGCCGGATCGTGCCGTGGGCGATCGCCTCGGCCGCGGCGGGAATGTCCGGCGAGAGATGGCGTGAGAGCGCGAAGTCATTGGTGCTGCCGCAGGGGATATAGCCGATCGGCACGTGGAGATCCGCGTCGGCAAGGCCGCAGAGCGTCTCGTTGAGCGTCCCGTCCCCGCCGGTGCAGACGATCAGATCATGCTCCGCTCCGTAGAGCCGGGCGAAATCCGACGCGTCCCCATGCGCGGCGGTGACCATCGCGGTCACGCGGTAGCCGGCGTCCATAAAGCAGCGGATGATCTGCGGGACATAGCGGATCACGGCTCTTTTGCCGGAGACGGGGTTGATGATGAGCAGCAGCTTTTTGCGCAGGCTGAGATTGCTTTCGTTCATGTATCACATTCCGAGGCCCGCGATATGCAGGCAGATATAGGCGGCGGGGATCGAGAAGAGCAGACTGTCGGCCCGGTCGAACATGCCGCCGTGGCCGGGGATCAGGTCGGAGAAGTCCTTGACGCCGATCATGCGCTTAAGGAGGCTCTCCGCCAGATCGCCGACCTGCCCGAGGGTCGAGGCGATGAAGCAGGTGGCGACGCCGGTGAGCAGCGAGACCTCCGGAAAAACGGGCAGCAGCCAGAGCACGACGCCCACGACGAGGGACGAGATCGCCCCGCAGATGCAGCCCTCCCAGGTCTTGTGCGGGGAGACCAGCGGGGCCACCTTGTGCTTGCCGAAGCGGGTGCCGCCGAGGAGAGCAAAGGTGTCGCACACCCAGGTGGAGAGACAGCTGTAGGCCAGCGTGACCAGCCAGATCTCGCTGACGGCGATCATCATCAGCATGCCGAAGAGAAAGCAGGGGTAGGCGAGACCGGCCAGCGTGTACAGCGCGCCGCTGCCGCTGACCTTTCTGTGCAGGATGCCGGAGAAGAGCGCCAGGAACACGCCGCAGGTGAAGCAGGCGAGATAGGCCGTCGGCGTCGCGTGAAACAGCGCCAGGATCGCCTGCGCTGCGGTGAAGACGTACATGACCCAGGCGCAGCAGAAGACCTCCAGCTTTTCCAGATTCCGGCTCAGTTCATAGGCGCACATCAGCCCCGCGGCGGCGAAGAACAGCACGCGCGTCACGTCGGAGACAAATACGCAGACCGCAGCGACCGTGATGAGCACGGCGGCGGAGATCAATCGTTTTTTCAAGGCCCGCCCCTCTTTCCGGCATAGTCTGGAAGCATGGATCCTGTCGGATATTCTTTAGGATACCATAGATTTCCCGATTGCTCAATATGCATCCGCCGACTTTTGACGAAAAAGCGCGGCGGTGACGGAGAGTTTTTTCTTTTCTCAGCCAAAAAGAGGGAATTTCTTGTTGTGCGGCGGGAAAAGCTGTGATAAAATAATTTTATGAGCAAACTACAGAAATAATTCAGGGGGTATTCAAATGTACATCGACAATAAGATCTGGCTTGCGCAGTCCGATAAAAACCTCTTCCTTCTGCCGAAGATGGCGAATCGCCACGGCCTGATCGCCGGCGCCACCGGCACCGGCAAGACCGTCACCATGAAGGTCA